>JACZQL010000132.1 GCA_022545745.1 Deltaproteobacteria bacterium
TTAGTCAATCTAGTTTGTTGGGTTTATTGGGTTTGTTGGGTTTGTTGGGTTTGTTGAGTTCTTTGGGTTTATTGGGTTTATTGAGTTTATAGCGTTTGTTTGGTTTATCTGGTTCATTTCGTTTGTTTCGTTTGTTTGGTTGCTTTGCTTCTTTTGTTTTGTACTGCTTACTATTTACTATTCGCTTTTTGCTGTTTACTTTGACCAATGACCATTGACCAATTACTATTCACTATTCACTATTCACTAATTACGATTAACTAATTCCTCACTACCAGGAGTACAAGTGCGATTGCATATTGTTCCGTGTGGGACATCGACACAAACGAGTCTACCACCCCCAAATCATTAGCTTTTATCGCGGTGGTTCCGGAAAGACGGAGGATGGGTTTACCGGAGCGCTCATTGCGCACCTCCACATCCCGCCAATCCAAACTTCCACTTAGACCAGTCCCCAGGGCTTTAAAAAGCGCCTCTTTGGCGGCAAACCGAGCTGCAAAGTGCTGGAAAGGGTAGTGCTTACGTCGTGAATAGCGGAGTTCCTCCTGAGTAAAAACCCTCTCTTGCAGCGCAAGCTTCTCACCAAAGACTCGCGCTAACCTCCCAACCTCCACCAGGTCGACTCCGATCTTGTACATTTGAATTGGTCTATCTCGTCTATTTAGTCGTTCTGGAATGTTCAACAGTACAACTTCAACAAAGTTTTTCGCGCCAAGACGCCAAGCCCGCAAAGAAAAATATTTTCCTATTTCTCCGAACTTGGCGTCCTTTGCGCCTTTGCGCGAGTCGTCTTTTATCCGATCCCCTAAATGCAAATTCAGGGGGAAAATTTCAAATATCTTTGGTTAGGAGTTTTGCCGTTCATCAACAAGCCGGAGCAATTTCTGCCCTTTCCTCAAACTTCCGACTGGAGGAAAAACAAACTCGACTTCTGCTAATTTCTGTAGATAGGTTTGCCATGCTGATGGGTGTTCGCTTTGAATCCGGTTAAAGATCCGTTCCTTGATCTCCTGGTGAGACATGCCATTTTGCACCTCTAACCGAAACTCAAACGTCTGCTTCCCTGATCTTTCGCATACGGCCACTTGCCAATCATCTGCCAGCCCGGGAACGGGACCAAGGATTCTGTCGAAAAAGTCAGGATAAATATTACCCCAGGCACATGAGACCTGCTCATCGACCCGACCACAGATGGGAGAAATCCGCCTAAAAGGTAGTCCGCAGTCGCAGCGTCCCTCAAGCCACCGCGCCACGTCTCCAGTCCTGTAACGAATAAGGGGCATTACACGACGCGTAATCGTCGTGATGACTAGCTCCCCATAACCCTCTGGATCTGGCCTATCGATCTCTACAAAAAAGTCAAACTCATTCACGTGATAGCCCCTGCGCACGGGACACTCGAAACCTAGGGTCGTGGCTGCCTCAGCAGACGCATAAGTCATATATAGCGGTGCCCCCCAAAACTCTTCGATTTCCGATCGCGTCCGATCCGAGATCCCCTCACCGCCTCCAATCATGAGTTTTATGGGCGCTGGCTTACCTTGCTCTCGGGCGATCTCCGTCAAGCGAGCCAACCAGAAGGGATCGCTCACAATGATGTTAAACTGATAATCAGCGAGACGGGAGTAGGCCTCTTTTGGGTCCACCCGTCCTACCACCATGGCAAAGAGTGGCATAAAGCGGACCCAATTCTGAACCAGGAGTGCCCCGAGCCCAAAACTTAGGTCAAAGGTGCATAACAGCCGATCTTCCGGCTTGAGATCGTACAGAGCATAAAGAAGCCCTCCCTGGCGAGCGTAATAATCCATTTCATCCCGACCGAGATAGACCCTGCTCACGTGACCCGATGTTCCTGAACTCTCAATCGCCAGTGCTGGCGTGCCGCTGAGAATAAGCTCCGGTCGACTCTTCACGATTTCCCGAGTCAAGAAGAAAGTCCCCATCTCCTCGGGAGAGGCAATTCGATTTACATCGATCCCCGCCTTGGCAAACTCCTCTCGGTAAAACGAGATGTGGGAAGCACGGTGCAAAGTCTCCTTGAGCCCGGGCTTTCGCAGCGCATAGATGAGCCACAGTGGAAGCGCACGAATAAAAGAAAGAGTTAGATGGGGCCGGCCCCTCCCGGCCTTGAAGATAACCTCCGATAGGGCTGCAAAATTCATCGTCCTTCCTCAGTTAACCCCGAGGCAATGAGGAGATCGAGGTTCGCCCACACCTTCTCAAAGGCGTCGGCCCAGGCGTCAACAACGCTCGTTGGTTGGGCGAAAAGAGGGAACGACTGCGATCCGATGATAAAGGATGCATCGAGAGCTGCCTGAGCCTCAGGGAATTGTTCTGAGGATCCAAAAAGAGGGTGGAACGGTATCGGGCTTGACTGCCAAATCACGGCCTCGACTCCTTCCGCACGTAACGCATGAAGGACGAGATCACGGAATTCGATGCTAGGCACGTTGACGCCAGCTCCCACAGGATCCAATCTTACGCGGTACTTGTGAAAGACATGGGTGGTGTCAGCTGGCACCACAGGCGTCTCAAGCCCCGCAAGCTTTGCAAGCCGGGCCGCAAGCCGAGCAGCGTTTTCCCTGCTACGCTCTGTTGTGAGCCCTAATCTTGTAAGCTGTGATCGCGCTAAAGCTGCTGTCAACTCCGTGGGCAGGTACATGTAACCTCTTGTCCCTGCAAGGGAGTCTGATTTTCCATCCAAAGGACGATCAGGGTCCCAACCGGGATCCGGGTTGACACCATTGAATCGGAACCGTGCAGCCTTGGCAGCAAGCTCAGGTGAGTCGGTTACAAACAGTCCACCTTCGCCCGCGGGTAAGTTTTTTGTGGAGTTGAGACTAAAGGCCGCCATGTGCCCCAGCCTTCCTGCCTGACGTCCACCGTAACTAGCGCCGTGGGCCTGAGCGGCGTCTTCGATCACGGTAAGCCCCCAACGGTCCGCAAGGGTATTAATGGGATCCATTTCAGCGGGAAGCCCGTGTAAATGGACAGGGATGACCGCCTTGGTCCGCGGGGTGATGTGGTCAGCGACCCTTGCCGGGTCGAGGTTGTAGGTTATCCGATCGATATCTGCGAAAACAGGGGTCGCACCCTGATGAAGAACCGCTTGGGCCGTAGCAATAAACGTAAGGGCTGGAACGATCACCTCATCGCCTGGCCCGACTCCGGCTGCAGCCAACGCCATGTGAAGAGCGGCCGTGCCACTATTTGTGGCAAGACAAGTATGCACCCCCACATATGCAGCAAACTCCTTCTCCAGAGCCCGAATCTCTGGCGCCACTCGTCCTGACAGTACCCCTCGATTGAGAACCCGTTCAACAGCCTCATAGTCGGCCTTGGTCAGGATCGGCCACTGGCGGGTATCTCTCGATGTAGCAACTGGCTCCCCTCCCAAGACCGCGAGGGTCTGAACTACCGCTTGAGCTAATTGGTTCCGCTGCAACGTCACTTCGCTAAAGATCATTGGTTTACCTTACACGCATGCCGTTCCACGTAGTCCAGCAAGAGACGGAACTGGTCAGGAAACGAATGGACATCGGTACCTTGCGGGTTTTTGAAAAAGCAAGCCAGATGGGAGAGCGCTCCCACTTCCCCGTTGCGGTGGGCGAATTCCGCCAAGCGTACGAGATCCAGAACGAGTGGGGCTGCTAGAATCGCATCGCACCCCTGCCAAGTAAACTGAACACTCATCTTGGTCCCCAGGAAACCCCGGAAATGAATAAAATCCCATGCCGTCTTCCAGTTGCCCAGAGATGGTACGTATTCGATAAAGACCCCACTGTGGGGCCTGTATCCAAGCGTCGCTTCAAGAACACGTTCCTTGCTTTCGACTTTGGCACGCTTGCTACTTGGATCGTTGAGTACCTCACCATCACCGCCACCAAGAATATTAAAACCCTGCCAGGAGAGCACCTCGAGATTGCGTGATCGGAAAAGGGGTGCCAGGACGGCCTTGAGCAGGGTCTCTCCCGTCTTCCCGTCGCTCCCGCAAAAGGGCACTTCGCGTAGCTTTGCCAGTTCCAACAGCGCGGGAAGCGTCACGCTTACCGACGGCGTAAAATTGACAAAAGGCAAACCCTGGCCTAGTGCGATGTATGCATAGAGTATGCTTGGAGTGAGTTGCGAATACCGGTTCTCTTCAATCAGTTTTCTGAATCCATCGAGTTGCTTGTGTTCCGGAGCAAGTGGAAGGGGTGGTTCCGTCGGCGTCAGATTCACTACAATAACGTTTTGCAGATTATGCTCGTTGCGAAAATGCTCCAAATCACGTTCTAGTCTCTTGACCGTAGCCGAAAGCGACTCTTTGTGATCCAAACCCGAGGAAGATAGGGAAGGAATTCCATTTGCAATGAAGCCAGCGCAGATTCGCCCATCGAAAGCTTCCAACTCCCCCCGTACCGATTCCACAAGATCTCCCGGAAGCATGCGGTCAGCATAAGCAAGTTCACGTGCACGCTCGACCGAGCTGGTTGAAACGACGTCCCACCCACCGAAAACGAGGCGGTCCAACGATACCAGTCCCAGTGACGCGAATTCCGGCAGCTCCGTTACAAGCCCCAGAGGCTTTGTCAATCCGCGTGCGAGGGCACTGGCTCCCACCAGGAGGGTGGTAGCAATGGCTCCCTTAGCCCCGGCTAACCATACACCGATTTTCCCCATAAGTTCTGTCAATAGAAAATGGAAAGATAGAAATTACACCCATCTAATTTCTATTCTGTGGGTTACCCTATCTTCAAGGTTCTATTTGCTATTGTTTTCCTTTCTGCGGGCTGATTTGAGTAAAGGCGCCTTGAGCCATACTGACCGATTTGGTGGATGTTAGACGCAGGAATTGAAGAAAGCGCACTTTTCTCTATGGGCTTTTGCGTAACGAGAAATACCCTTTCAGAACCAGCCCAAATATCGACCAAGTCCTGCGTACCCAGAAACCAGCCACGGGCTTCCGGTAAGCGCGATGAAAAATCAAGGTCGCCTCGCTTCCCGTTCAGCACAACGATACGTCGCCCAGTATAGAAGGGCAAGGAACCACTATATTCTAGCGATCCCTCATGGACCACCAGGTCACCGTGATTTGCCTCACTCGTAATGGCCATTGAAACTTCCTTGGCAGAGTGGTGGGGTTCCACTACACGGAGGAGACTCAGGATCAAACCGGCAATGACACCCGCGAGGCACAAGAGCACACCGAAGGCCGCACTTCTCCCCCGCCTAAGCCAGAAAAACAGGGAGAGACTCCACCCAACGACCAGACCGGCCCCCAGGACCTGAAGGAGCAGGCTAAAGGGCCGCGCGGAGGAGAAAGGAAAAGGCAGACCCTGGTCACGCAGGATGCGATAATAGACATTCAGCTCGGCAAGCCCTGCCGCGGCCTGATCGCGTGTAAGCCCCGTACCAACCCAGATGGCCAAGAAGCCGACGACAATACACCCGACCCATCCAATTCCCAACCAGCGGCCAATATCCCGTCCTGAACCCCACGCACCTCCGACAAGGACAGCAAACGCCGGAAAAGCAGGTAAAGCATAATATTCAAGTCTGGACCGCGACAGTGTGAAGAAACCAAT
>JACZQL010000133.1 GCA_022545745.1 Deltaproteobacteria bacterium
TTTTCCACTTTGTTCTTACCCGCCTCTACGTAACAACCCATCAATTTGTTTCTGCTCGGTGATGGAGTCTTCTAACTGAGGCACACTTTCATTAGCCGGATCCGACATTAAGATTCTCATGTCTCCAAACACCAACTGGAGTGCTTGAGTTCCGTCGCAAACGAGGTGAAAGATTAGGGCTAGTGGTTTTCATTCCTTATAGAGTCGCTACCGTGACTTGTTAGCCCCGACCTAACCTCAAAATCCCTTGACAGCCCATATGTCGATGTGAAGATGTTGGTGCACTCAATTAATCTGAGGGTGAAACCTTGTGAAACACATCGGGAGTAGGGGGCCCTACTCCCGATGGTACTGTTGGCGGGAGGAAGCTATCTCTTTTTCTTCGCAGCCTTCTTTGCAGCAGGTTTCTTCGCAGCTTTCTTTGCGGGTTTCTTTGTTGCCATTCCACTCACCTCCTTTCAAGTCTTGGGCGACACACCGGCCGCTTGTTAAAACTCACACAGCATGTGTGAGCTATGGGTCTGGCTCTCCTCGCCCTTCAAAGGTGTTCGGGGCGACTTTTTTGAATCGTGGGTCTCTCTTTAGGGAAGTGGCCACGGAGGTTATGGGCGTTTTCCCACGAATTTGCATCCCGCCTTCCATTAAGCGTTGACAGAGCTCCTTGGCATGCATGGGGCGATGGGCTTCTCGTAGGATCCTATGGGCAGCATCCGGCATGCTCATACCGACGTACTTGCTTCGCCCCAGGAGGATTTCCCGTGATTGGTCGGTGACGTCCGCAACCGGCGGGGGCAGACTCCCCTTTTCGTCCGTAATGATTTGACTGGAAAGGCTGGCCAGTTTCGCTTTGTCCGCTTCCACGCGGTACAGGGTTTTTGCCAACTCAAGGTATTTCTCGATGGTCGCAACTTCCTCATTCAGACGCTCCCGCTTTTTTTTAAGATCCTTGAGCTTGGTATCATAGGCGCTAATTCGCTGCTCAAGGCCGACTGTTATATCCCTTAGCTCATCTTTTTGCTCTTCCATAGCCAAGCTTTAATCATTGCTTGCTTGCTTTTTATCAAACAAATAAGTCTTTGTCAACAAATTTTTTAAATCTTTTATGTTATAAAAGCTTTCATCTAAATATCATCATAAATGTATTTTAATTATATTCATTCATTTTATTTACTAACATGACGAACCTGTGATTATAGATCGCAATGATTTTACTATGACTTGCTATATTTCATTTTTAATAAGCCTAGATATTGTGGATCATAAAATTATCTTACCCTGGATCTGAGAGGCTAACCTTGATTAGGGTTTTAAAGCGCTGTAACCTAGATGGGCTCCACAAGGGACTCCTTCTACAGCTTTAGACCATCCCCTACTGGACTGAACCAATCCTTGCTGTTATGGGCAAAGGAAAGCCTTGGAAATTCCACAGTTTACCCTTGTTTTCCCCTCCATTGCTCCCCTTGTGGGGAATTTTATCCCTATGGTAGGGTATTATGCTCTTAAACCTCACGGCCGCCCAATGCTGTTACTATCCCCTCTACCCATAAATCTCTTGGCTCTAGACTTTCCAGGGGTGACCGCCTTTGTTTCCAAGCTTGGGTGGCCCAAGTATCGGGCTCGGCAAATCCTTCGCTGGGTGTACCCAAGCCGGATCCGGGATATTCACCAAATGACTGACCTCGCCCTCCAGGATAGGGAATACCTTCAGTCATTCGTGACAATTGGACGAGGTTCGAAACCAAGGGTTCTCCAATCTGGCGATGGGACCAGGAAATTTCTTCTGCCCCTTGAAGACGGAGGCACCATTGAGAGTGTGTTGATTCCCGAGGGGCGAAGGGTCACATTGTGCGTATCCACACAGGTGGGGTGCACGCTGGATTGCACCTTTTGTTTGACGGGCCAAATGGGATTGAAACGAAACTTGAGGGCCCATGAAATCGTCGAACAGGTCTTGACGGCTCAGGACCATCTCTCCCCTTCTGGCCATATCACCTCTCTTGTGTTTATGGGGATGGGTGAGCCACTGGCCAACCTGGATGAGGTGTCTGACGCCATCCACCGCTTGACCAATACCCAATGGGGTCTGGGCTTCTCACCTCGACGTATCACGATTTCCACCGCCGGCCTTGCCACGCGACTCCATGAAACGGCTGGCCTTGGGGTGAATCTTGCCATCTCGCTCAACGCGACGACCAATGAGCAGCGTGGTCGCCTGATGCCAAGGGTGAACCAACTACACCCGCTCCCCGAACTTCTTGATGCCTGTAGGACTTACCCCCTGTCCAGAGGTCGTCGCCTGACCTTTGAGTATGTGTTGTTGGGAGGCGAAAATGATTCTGCTACTGACGCCAAGCGGTTAGCCAAGCTGCTGAAGGGCATTCGGTGCAAAATTAACCTTATCCCATTTAATGAATTCCCAGGCAATCCCTTCCGCCGTCCGGACGAGGCGGTGGTGATCCAGTTTCAATCACTGTTGCGCCAATCCCATTTTGATGTGTTTATTCGGAAAAGCCGGGGCCGTGACATCCTCGGCGCCTGTGGTCAATTGGGGGATCTTCCCCTGTGAAGTCTAAAGCCCAAGCAACCGACAACGGCGTTATGAAGAATCTGGTTGGTGCGTCACTGGAATCCTCCCTGCAGGAAAAGTTCCTGGAGCTCCGAAAACTGTTCCATGACATGGGAGCCGTTCTGGTCGCGTTTTCTGGCGGGATCGACAGCACACTCGTCCTAAAATTGGCTCATGATACGCTTGGGTCTCGGGCGATTGCAGTCACCGCGGTTTCTCCAACCTTCCCCGAAGTCGAGCTTGACACTGTCCGCCAACTCAGCCAAGAAATCGGAGCTCGTTTAATCATCACCGAAACCAATCAACTCCAGATGCCCCACTTCGTTCGCAACGATGGAATGCGCTGTTACCATTGCAAAACCGATCTGTATCATCTTCTCGGCGATATCCAAAAGGATTTGGACATCCCAAACGTTGTGGATGGAACCAACAGGGATGACTTGAGCGACGAGCGACCGGGGATCAAAGCGGCTCGGGAATTCGGCGTGCGGAGCCCCCTCGTCGAGGTGAGTATGGGCAAGGCAGACATCCGGACCCTCGCCAAAACCCTCGGGCTTTCAAATTGGGACAAACCAGCAGCAGCGTGCCTGTCTTCAAGAATTCCAAGAGGGATTATGATTACACATGAGAAGTTACGACGAGTGGAGAAGGCGGAAGCCTTTCTGTTAGATGAAGGCTTCCGGCAGGTTCGGGTCCGTGACCATGAGGGTCTCGCCCGGATTGAATTGGATTCAGAAGATCTCTCCGCCTTCCTTGATCCAGACCGTCGCCAGAGGGTGACCCAAGCTTTGAAGAACGCCGGCTTTCGCCGAGTGACGCTGGATCTTGAAGGTTATCGGCAGGGTGGTGGAAACGCCAGGTAAATAATCTCGCGATTCGCCGCTTCAACCTTCTACTCTACCTCAAATTGCCAAAGCACTAGTGCAGAGGAAAAGAGGGGGTTCTGAGGATGGGGCCAGGTTCAGGCATCCCAATGGAGGATGCTAGGGCTGGCTTTTAGAAGGGTTCTCTCCAACGGCCTCCAGAGCCTCTTCCGCCAGTCGTCGATGATCATCGTCGGTGAGGCTCCTCGCCAGGACTTTTTCGGCAACGAGTATTGCGAGATCAGCCGTTTCATGCCTGATCTCCTGTAACGCTTTCCGTCGCTCCCGCTCAATTTCCTGTGTGGTCTCTTCTCTGATTCTGGCCGACTCCGCTCGAAGGCGCTGCTCATTGTCTTCCAGAAGCCGTTGGGCTTTGGTCTTGGCTTCAGCCATAATAGCTTCGGCCTCCCGCGCGGCTCCTAGTAACTTCGCCTCATACTCCCTCAGCCGCTGTTCCGCGGTTGCCCGATTCTGTTCAGCCTGCTCGATGCTATCCCGGATTTTCCGCTCGCGCGTTTCCAGGGCTTCCACGATCGGCGGGAGAGCGAACTTGTAGAGAACCCAAAACAAAATTCCAAAGGAGACCACCTCCCAAAAAATAAGAGACGAGAAAAAATGGGTATCGAATTGTGGCATGCCAGATTGATCCTATTTCCTCAGTCCCATGATGATAAAGGCGATTACCAGTCCATACAGTGCAATGGCTTACACCAGGGCGAACCAGATCCACATGTATTTTCCGACACGGGCCTCAGCTTCCGGTTGCCGGGCAACCGCCTCAATCATCTTGCCAAAAATATAACCGATTCCGATCCCGGCGCCTGCAAAGCCAGCCGCTGCCAGGCCCATACCCAGTAATGCCGATGCTGCTGAGTCCATTGTGTTCCCTTCCTCCCCTTTGTGGGATTAATAATTCACTGCCACGGGTATGCCAGTTCAGTGGAGATGGATCGCATCTCCGATGTACACGCAGGTTAAAATGGTAAAAATGTAAGCTTGAATGAAGGCAATACCCAGTTCCAAAGCATAGAGGGCAACTGTAAACGCAAAGGGCAACCACCCAATCACCAGTCCTCCTGCAATCGTCAATCCAAATAAGACACCGAGAATCACATGTCCCGCCGTCATGTTCGCGAAAAGCCGCACGGAAAGGGAGAGCGGTCTAGCCAGATGGCTAATCAGCTCTATTGGAATCATCAGAGGGATGAGCCAACCAGGAGTACCGGGAGGAACAAGAATGCTGAGAAACCTTATTCCATGGAGCCTGAAGCCCACCACCACGCTCAACGTATACACCCCAACCGCAAAGACCCCTGTGACCACTAACTGACTAGTCACCGTATAGGAGCCGGGAATCAGTCCTAAAAGGTTGCAAAACAGAATGAACAAAAAAAGCGAGCTGATCAACGGGAAAAAACGCATGCCTTCCTGGCCCATGGTCTCTCGAATTATTCCCCTGATAAACTCCACAAGGATTTCTGCAAGGCTTTGCAACCTGGTAGGAACCAATTGCCTTGAGGAACCAGCGCGAACCAATAGGCCGATGACCAACGCCACAGCCACGAACATCATGACCACGGCCTTATTCAAGGAAATATCCAGTCCGAAGAGGGAGAGAGGAATCAGAGCGTGCAGCTCAAAGGGATGCAGCGGAACTTCCAAGGAACACTCTTTCCCTTTAAGTTAGGTTTCCCACCGCTGTGCGGTTCGGTATGCGTTTCGGATGCCCGTGACGAGCCCGAGCATGATGAGTGCCGGATCGTGACCCTCGGCGGGACCCCAGATCAGGAGCGCCACGCCCCCGAATACCAGCACCGATCTTACGCCCGCCGCCATCCATTCTTGTTTTCCCATCATCGTCCTCCTGTGGTCATCCGACGTCCTTGACCTGAATTGCGCTTCTCTCGAGGGGAAGCGGGAAGATTTTACCCCCGGATGTGGTGACTTTCACGTCGAGCTCGTGGCGTCCCAGGTCGGCGAGGCCACCCGTGACTGTATCGGTGAAGGCGAGCCCCACGGTTCTCAGGCCCGCATCGATGACCGAACCTGTCCCTGTCGCTACGACGGCCCCAGCAAGCCGAAGGTCGAGAGCTATTGTGGCCCCCG
>JACZQL010000134.1 GCA_022545745.1 Deltaproteobacteria bacterium
CGTTGTATCCCGACGAGGATCGCGACAACCCGGTGCGCACCAACGCCGCGGGGAAGACCGTTGGCCGTACGATGGGTCCGCTGCGCTTCGACCTGGCCTTGCGTCCGGGGCTCAGCCTGCCGCCGCTGCGGAATACGGTGTTGTTGACCGAGGGCGAGTGGGACCTCTACGAAAATCGATTCGAGAGCTTCAATGCGGCGGCCATCGTGCGGCCGTCGCCGCGCTGGAGCACCGTGGTCTCGTGGCGGACGGTACGGGATCGGTCCCGGGTGCTGACCGGTGCCATCGACTACCGCCTGACCGAGCGTTGGTCCGTGGCCTTTCTGGACCAGTGGGACCTCCGCAATGACCGGCTCCTGGAAGAGAGCTTCGCCCTGCGCCTCGACACGTTCCGACTCGGTGCGATCCGGGAGGCAGACGGGCTCGGGTCTTTCCTGGGCGGTCGCATTCGCCTCTTCCCACATCAGCTTTACGCGGCCGAGCGCGCGACGCGCAGTGACCCCGTGCGCTGGCTGCTCGCCGACGAGGTCGGACTGGGCAAGACCGTCGAGGCCTGCCTGGTCCTGTCGGCATTGGTGCGCACCGGCCGGGCACAGCGCGCGCTCGTGGTGGCGCCGGGCACATTGGTCGTGCAGTGGCTGGGAGAGCTCTACCGAAATGATCCTAGGATGACCGTGATCCGCTTTAACCGTAACTATGGGCAGCATGCAGCGGTCATAGCTGGATTTGAACGGTCTCAGGGAGACATCGTAGTAACGCTTGACGCTGATTTGCAGAATCCCCCGGAGGAGATCCCCAAGCTTTTAGCCAAGCTTGAGGAGGGTTACGATGTGGTTGGTGGGTGGAGAGAGGGGCGTCAGGATTCTGGTGTCCGTCGAGTCCTCTCATTCTTGATCAATCGGGTTTCCTCTCACATTATCGGTGTGAAAATGAAAGACTATGGTTGTATGCTTCGCGCCTATCGCCGACCTGTGGTAGAGCGCATCTGTGAGTGTCAGGAAATGGCGAGTTTCATCCCCGCTCTCGCCAATGCCTTTGCTGGGTCTGTGGCTGAGATCTCGGTGTCCCACTCAGCACGGGAGACAGGTCGTTCCAAGTATGGTGCTTTTCGCCTCATGCGTTTAAATTTCGATCTCCTTACAGGGTTCTCACTACTTCCGATCCAGGTGGTGAGTTTTGCAGGAATATTAATCTCCTTTGCCGGACTTGGGTTTGCGGCGTTTCTGTTTATCCGACGATTCATCGTTGGTCCAGAGGTGGAAGGGGTCTTTACGCTGTTTGCGATCCTATTCTTTTTTGTCGGTCTTCAGATTTTGGCCCTTGGACTCATTGGAGAGTACATTGGGCGGATTTACATGGAGGTCCGCCGGCGACCGCGGTATATCATCAAAGAAACGTGGGAATAATTATCAGATAGCAAGCAGTATGCAGCTAGCAGTAGGCAGCAAGCAGAGGCCAGAAGTCAGATGCCAGCCGTATCACTGATCTCCGACCTCTGATTTCTGACGTCCGATCCCTTGGACTAGAACAACCAAATAGACCAAATCAACCAGGAAAACTAGGTAAACCAAACAAACCAAAGAAACTGATCAACCAGATAAACCCAACAAACCCTATAAACTCAATAAACTCAATGTCAAAGTTTCCCAGCGTTCTAGCATCCTAGCTTTTTATCTATTGACGAATAACGATTAACTAATTACGAACCATTGGAGGCAATTGAAAGAGTGAAGATACTGATTACAGGCGGAGCCGGTTTTGTTGGATCGCATCTCACGGACGCCTTTCTAGCACAGGGCGATGAAGGTACGATCCTTGACGTGGCCTCCGATCTCAAGGTGCAGCACAACATAGGCAATCCGAGGTTTAGGCTCGTTCGTGATTCGGTCCTCAATCGTGAAATCCTGGAAAGTCTCATTGCCTGGTGTGATTATGTTTATCACTTGGCGGCGGTGGTCGGTGTGGAGCACTATGTGGGCGACCCCTATCAGGTACTGAACATCAACGTCAACGGGACTCAAACGGTCCTCAATGTAGCCTTTAAACTGCAAAAAAAAGTCATCTTCAGCTCCACCTCTGAGGTCTATGGGAGAAACTTGGCAGTTCCATTTCACGAGGAAAGTGACCGGCTCATGGGATCAACGCGCATTGATCGATGGTGCTACGCAACATCCAAAGCCGTGGGTGAACACTTCTGTTTTGCCTTTCACAAGCTGGGTCTGCCGGTGGTTGTCCTCAGGTATTTTAACGTGTACGGACCCCGGCTTGACCAGGTGGATGTGGGTCGGGTGATCAGTATCTACCTTGGACAGTTAACGCGTGGAGACCCGCTCACGGTGATCGGGAATGGAGAGCAGACACGCTGCTTTACCTATGTGGACGATGCCATTAGAGCCACCATGGCTGCAGGAACCACTGATAAGGCAGTGGGAAGGGCAATCAATGTGGGTTCGGATCGGGAATTCTCCATCAAGGAATTGGCCGAGATGATGATTCGGATTTCCGGTTCCCAATCGACCCTCAGGTTTGTCTCTCAAGAGTCGGTATACGGTCCGAGCTATGAGGACATTCCGCGCCGAGTTCCCGACGTGCGATTAATGAAAGAAATCCTGCAGGTCGATGCTAAAGTGCCCCTTGAGGAGGGGTTAAGGCAGACCCTCGAGTGGTATCGCAACGGTCATCGTAAATAGTGAATAACCAACAGTGAGTCGTTGTTTAAGTTAGTTTGGTCGATTTAGTCTGTTTGGTCTATTTCGTCTATCTGGTTTATCTAGTCTATTTTGTCTGTTTGGTCTATTTCGTCTATCTGGTCTGTTTCGTTTGTCTCGTTTATTTGGTTACTTTGGTCTCTTCGGTCTATCGAGTTCTTTGAGTTTATACGGTTTGTTGGGTTCTTTGGGTTTATTGGGTTTGTTGTGTCAAAGAGATCAGACATCAGAAGTCAGAGGTCAGAAATCAGACATCAGAAGTCGGACGCCACCCGCATCGCCGATCACCGACCTCTGTTCACTGACATCCGGCCTATTTACTATTGACTGGTTTCGCATGCAACTTGGACTGAGGATCGATGTAGATACAAGGCTTGGCTTGCAGGAAGGGGTTCCCCGGCTGCTTGAGCTATTCAGGCGCTACTCGGTGCGGGCGAGCTTCTTTGTAACCTTTGGACCCGATCATTCGGGCCGAGCGATCAGACGGATTTTTCGCCCGTCCTTTATAGCCAAAATGTGGCGTACCAACCCATTTCGGCTATATGGATTCAAGACGCTCTTGGCTGGGACCTTGCTCCCATCTCTCCCAGTGGGGGAGGGAGAACCGGCGCTTCTGAAAGACATTGTAGCTGAGGGGCACGAATTGGGTATTCACGGATATGATCATGTTCGCTGGCAGGACCAACTGGACGGAATGGAGGAGGCGGAGATTGAGACGGAACTGACCAAGGCCCTCGATGCCTGTGAACGGATCGTTGGATCTCGTCCTGTGGGCTCAGCGGCCCCCGGTTGGAGGTGTACGCCCTCGTCCCTTGCGGTTCAAGATAAGTTTACTTTCCTCTATGCCAGTGATGTTCGCGGAAGTTCAGCATTCTTGCCGGCTCACAACGGATTATCGTTTACCACCCTTCAACTCCCAACTACTCTGCCCACCGTAGATGAATTATTGGGAAGAGAGAGCGACATCAATGGCTGCCTCTTGTCTCATCTCAAGAATGGACTGAATCTACACACCATCCACGCTGAGGTGGAAGGGCGTTCTTACATCTCGCTATTTGAAAAGTTCATGGAAGAAGTTATCCATCGGAAGGTTAGCATTGTGCGCCTCCGTGAACTCGCGGAGATGATCCTGGGTGGAGACTCTGCCAAGCCTCTCCGAATTTCAGTGGTCCGAGACACTGTTCCTGGGCGGAGTGGCTGGGTGGCCTGCCAGGGGTCTCCTGTGCAGTCGGGTTCTTAGAGTCGACTGGCAAAAAGGGATAAAAATGGCTAATAACGACGCCTCACTGCTGGAAAAGATCAAGGAGAAAAAGGCTAAGATCGCGATTTTAGGTCTGGGCTATGTAGGGCTTCCCCTAGCGGTTCGGTTTGCCGAAGTTGGTTTTCCGGTTTTAGGGATTGATGTCGATGAGGCCAAGGTGGCTCAGTTGAAGAAAGGCGTCTCATACATCGATGGGGTTTCAATCAATGACTCCCTTCTTGAGACCATACAATGTTCCACGGACTCTTCCCTTTTGCATCAGGCAGATGCAGCGATCATCTGTGTCCCCACGCCGCTTAGTAAGACAAGAGACCCGGACCTTTCTTTCGTATTGGAGGCTGCTCGTGTGGTGGCGGGTCAGCTCCAGGCCGGTAAGCTTGTGATCCTTGAAAGCACCACTTATCCCGGAACGACCCGGGAACTTCTTCTCCCTGCTTTGGAAGAGACCGGTCTCAAAGTCGGTAGCGGGTTTTTCCTCGGTTATTCCCCAGAGCGGATCGATCCCGGTAACAAATCATTCAATCTTGTGAACACCCCTAAGGTGGTAGCGGGGGTGACTAAGACCTGTCTGAAGCTGACGGAGGCCCTTTACAGTCAGATCGTGGATCGGGTTGTTCCCGTTAGTAGCACGGACTCAGCTGAGATGGTCAAGCTCCTAGAGAACATCTTTCGAAGCGTGAACATTGGCCTGGTAAACGAGTTTACCCTGATGTGTCATCGTTTAGGTATCGACGTTTGGGAAGTAATCGAAGCTGCGGCGAGCAAACCCTTTGGATTCTTGCCCTTTTATCCGGGTCCCGGCCTGGGGGGCCACTGTATCCCGGTGGATCCCCATTACCTTTCGTGGAAGCTGAGGCTCTTTGCCTATAAGGCCCGATTTATCGAGTTAGCGGATGAAATTAACCGGGAGATGCCCCATTTTGTTGTGGACAAGGTGGTGGAGGCACTGAACGGCCGGCGCCGGAGTGTGAATGGCTCCAAAATCATGATTTTGGGCGTGGGCTACAAAAAGGATTCCAGTGATATCCGGGAATCTCCGGCACTGGATGTGATGGAACTCCTCTTTCGGAAAGGGGGGGAAGTTTTTTACCATGACCCCTATATTCCAACGCTTTCCTTTGATGGTCGAACCATGACTTGCAAGCCTTTTAACCCGAATTTTCTCTCTGCATGTGACGCTGTGGTTATTTTGGCAGATCATTCCCAGTTTGACCCTCAGGAAATTGTCGATGCCTCCCGCCTGGTGGTCGATGCGAGAAACTTTACGCGGGGTATTGAATCTGACAAGATTGTAAGGCTTTAGTCGTCCTAAAACAAGATTTTCTTTGACATAGAACAAGGCGCCTTGCTAGGCCTCCTGGTGTATTTCCAGGAGGCCTTTTTTTTGCCCGCCTGCGCAGAAAGCCACAGCGGTAAATCCGTGGATAGATACAAGGCGGGTAACCTTCCATGGCCTTGGCGAAGGAGGGTAGGCGTCGGCAGATTCCGCCGAAGTCAATTGAGGGCCACGGCTGTAGAGCCGGCGGCTCCACAAAGGAGGGAACCCCATGAACCTTAATGTCTG
>JACZQL010000135.1 GCA_022545745.1 Deltaproteobacteria bacterium
GACCACTCAGGGGAGGTATTATATCCTCCCGTGTAGGTCAGACGCTTGGTTTCCCCGCTGGAAAGATCCTTAATATAGAGTTGGGGGCTACCGCTTCGATTAGAGACAAAAACCAATCGGTCCCCTTTGGGAGACCAGGAAGGAGACACATCGATTCCAGGATTCTTAGTCAGCCTCCTCACAATTCTCCCCGATTGATCCAGCAGGTAGACATCAACGTTGCCCCGCCGTTCGAGAGAGAGGGCGATGGTTTTCCCATCGGAAGACCAGCTTCCACCCAGATTGAGGCCGGTACGAGAGGAAAAAATCGAATCCTTGCCGGAGTAGAGATCACGCTGGTAAACTCTAGGCTTTCCGTCTTTAAAGGAGGTATAAAGTAACGTAAGGCCGTTGGGGGACCAAGAGGGAGAGAGGTTAATGGTGCGGTTTTTCGTCAACTGAACTCTTTCGGACCCATCCATGTGAGCCACATAGATTTCCTTAAATCGCCCGCCCCCGGTGGAGACATAGGCGATCCTCGTGTCGAAGACCCCTCTCTCACCGGTAAATTGATAAATGATCTCGTCAACGAACTTGTGTGATATCCTGCGAAAATCCTTGATCTCTGCCGTGTACCTTTTCCCAACGATCTGCTTTCTTTGATAGACATCAAAGAGCCGAAACTCCGCAACGATAGTCTGCCCGCTAACCTCGAATCCTCCCTTGACCAACGCTTCCGCCCCGATGGTGGACCAATCGCGGAAATCGAAGCTGCCCAAATCCGTGCCCGTCCTGCGCGAATCCTCAATATAGGCCGACCGGTCCAACACCTTGAACCAACCTGAGAGCTCCAAGTCTCGAGTTACAATGTCCGCCATCCCCTTTGAATACTTTGAATACTTTCCATCGTCCATTTGCGGCCCAAGGTTTTTAAGCAACGGAACCGCAATGGGGAACCGCTCAGCCCCCGGCCCAATAATCATTCCCTTGACCTGGGCCTGGAGCGGAAGGGAACCGAACCCCAACATGGCAATGATAAAAGAGACGATCAGCAGTGACTTATGGACCAATCGCCTACCCTCTTAGATCTTTCGGTCGGAACGTCAACTCTACGCTCATAAAATCCTTACGATAATCATCCGGCGGCGGTGGCAAAGGGGCAGCCTTTCTCATGGCCCGTAGGACGGAATCGTCATAGGAAGGATCTCCAGAGCCCTCAACCACCCGGAGGCCGATCACTTTCCCATTCTCCAGAATTCCAAAACGCACTGTGACTTCCAAATCCGTCACCTTCCCCACCCACGTCCACTGCTCCTTGATCAAGTGTAGCATGCGGTTCCGATAGACCAAAAACTCAAATCCCTTGACGATTCCACCTCCACGACCGTTTTTCCCAAGTGCAGCTGCACCCTCACCAGGATTTGGATCCCCTACGGCATCGGATCGCTCTTTTTTGGCCCGTTCTTCTTCGGCCCGTAGCTTAACCCGCTCCACAGCCGCGAGAATTAATTTTTCACGGGTTTCACTAGAGATCCCCTTCTTGGGCCTCTCGGGTTTTTTTACCTCTGCATTGATGGTCCCCTGTAGCACCACTTGACTCGGCGTCCGAGTGGCCTTCTTCCTAAGCTTTTTCCTTTTTACTGGCTTTTTGACCAGGGCCACTTCCGGAGCTTCGATTTTCTTTACTTCTTTTTTTGTTTTTACAGGCTGAGGAGCGGCCTTCCTCTGAACGTTTCGTGGTTTCGACTTGACCCTTTTAGGCTTTTTCTTTGTGGCGGGAGGAGGTTTAATGGCAGCCACCCGGGTTCTTCCTCCGATTTTTTCTCCCCCGACCAATTCAACCGTATAAATCGGGTAGTTAATGGTCCTTGAAAAAGGAGTATGGGGTACTAATAGGAATGTCGCTACCATTACGCAGTGGAGTAATCCAGAAAACCGACCCACTGCCACAAACCACCCTTTTCCTCTTCAGATGGAGGGGTGAGTTTGGCTTCCTTTTGCTCCCCTTCCTCTTGCAGCAGAGAACGGAACAGCACAGCTTAGCTCCTGGTGGGGGGAGGTTGAGTAATCATTCCAAGCTTAACGATACCTGCTTCTTTTATTGTTGCAATGGCCTTCATGACGACCCCGTAGGGAACACTTTTGTCAGCCCTGAGAAAGACCTCCTTCCCTTTTTGGACCTGTCGAATGGCTTGAAGCTTTAATTTGAGCTCAGCTAGCTTGATCCGATTATCATTAAGGTAGACCTGTCCCTTCTTTGTAATCGAGACCACCAAGGGTTCTTCTTTTCCTGCAATGGCACCAGCCTTGGCTTCTGGCAGGTTGACCTGCACCCCCTGCTGGAGAATGGGTGCCGTGACCATGAAAATCACCAAAAGCACCAGCATCACGTCAACAAATGGCGTTACGTTAATTTGCGAAATGGCAGTTCCATCTCGTCGGGAGGAAAAATCGGTAGCCATACTTAACTCCCTCTCTAATCCTTACGAATAATATAATCAAATCATGTTATGCGATGAAATGTCGCTCTGCAATGTTTAAAAACTCATCAGAGAAGTTGTCCATTTCGGAAGTAAGAACTCTGATCTTATGGGCAAAATGATTGTAGGCCATGAGAGCAGGAATGGCAGCGGCCAACCCGGCAGCCGTGGCGATAAGAGCCTCTGCAATGCCGGGAGCCACAGCTTGAATGCTAGAAGTATGGGTCACGCTAAGGCCCAGAAATGCATTCATAATTCCCCAAACGGTACCAAACAATCCTATGAACGGTGCGGTACTGGAAGTCGTGGCAAGAAAGGTCAAGGCTTTTTCGAGCTTTGTGATCTCCACAGTGGTGGCCCGCATCATGGCTCGACCCACGTTTTCCACACCGCCCAACTCCGTTGACATCCTTTCCCCTTGAGAATTCTCCTCTTTTGTACGGGAAAACCGGACCATCTCCTCGTATCCAGCGCGAAAGACCTGCGCCACTGGACTCATCATCAACTCCTTACTCGTTTCATGGATGGCGGAGAGATCCTGGCTGTCCCAGAAGATGGTAATGAACCTCGCCGATTGTATCCGTGCTGCACGTACCTGGCGAAACTTGTAGAAAATAATCCCCCAGCTGACGACTGAAAACAGCACGAGAACATAAAGGACCATTTGGACGATGGGGCCCGCCCCCGTGACCAGACCCCAAATCCCCTGTTCCTGGGTAGCCAACAAGCCTGATTGTGCTAGGAGTTGAACAGACCAAAACGAAGGCATCACGGATTCCAACAAACCCCGATCCGAGTAAAGGACAAATGTAGTGCCCCGAACGGACTCAGGTTCGGGGCAGAGCAGCTATAATCACAATCCTTACAAGCGATCGAAATCAGATCTGTATAGGCCCCTATGGGATTTGTAAGGCTTGGACGCCAAAGCGTGTTCACAACCGTCTTGGTGAAGCCTTCGACGTGGCTAAACCCCTATCGAAACATCCGGATCGGCGTAAATCAATTGAAAAAGTATTATAATCGCTGTAGTTAGTCAAACAGTAATCCGTTGTTGAATGAGCCAAACGCTAAAGCGGGCAAGGATTGAGATTGATTCACACTCTCGAAGAGCTCAACCTGAGGGATAAGAGGATTTTTGTACGAGTCGATTTCAACGTCCCCCTGAAGGATGGGAAAATCTCCGAGACGCACCGGATTGACAGCACGCTTTCCACCCTGCGCTTCCTCCTGGCCCATGCAAAAAAAATCATTGTCGCCTCCCACATGGGAAGACCCGGGGGGAAAATAGCGACTAAATGGAGTCTGGCACCTGTTCGAGATTACCTGGAGAGCGCACTCTCTTCACCTGTAGTGCTAGCAGCAGACTGTATCGGCCCGGAGGTTGAGAGGGTGGTGCGTGATGAAGGTGCCCCAAAGGTGATTCTGTTAGAAAACCTGCGCTTTCACCCCGAAGAAGAGGCCAATGATCCTGATTTCTCTAAGGCACTCGCTTCGCTCGCAGAGGTTTACGTGAACGACGCCTTCGGGACCGCCCATCGGGCCCATGCCTCCACAGAGGGCATGGTCAAATTCTTTCGAGAAAAAGGAGCGGGAGTTCTCTTTAAAAAAGAGCTCGATTACTTAGGCGGCGCGCTCTCTTCGCCGAGGAAACCCTTTACTGCAGTCCTTGGTGGAGCCAAGGTTTCTGACAAGATTGGAGTCATCCGGAATCTGATCCCAAAGGTGGATAGCCTTATTATAGGTGGGGGCATGGCCTACACGTTCCTTAAGGCCCGAGGCGCTGCCATTGGGAAATCGCTAGTGGAAAACGACCGCCTCTCCCTAGCAAAGGATCTCATGAAGCAAGCAGTGGATCAAAAGGCTCAATTGCTCCTCCCAACCGATCACGTGATTGCAAAGACCCCTGAGAGCGGCGCAGGGACCGTCATCTCAGGGCAGAACATTCCGGAGGACTCTATGGGATTGGATATAGGCCCAGAGTCCGTCGCGTCCTTTGTCCAAGTGATTCGCGAATCCAAGACCGTGCTTTGGAACGGGCCTTTGGGTCTGTTTGAAAAGGACCCGTTCAGCGGTGGAACAATAGCCGTGGCACAATCCCTGGCCGAATGTGATGCCATCAGTATTATTGCCGGAGGTGACACTGTGGCCGCCGTGGCAAAGGCCGGGGTCGCTGACAAAATGACCCATCTCTCCACAGGTGGCGGCGCCACACTAGAGTTCCTCGAGGGGAAAAGGCTTCCCGGTGTCCTCGCGCTGGAAGGCAATGCATGAAAACACCACTGGTCGCCGGCAATTGGAAGATGAATGGAACCAGGGCCGATGCCCTTAGGCTCGCTCGGGGGATCTACCATGGAATGAAAAATTTGCATCGCGTGGAGGTGGTTTTGGCCCCTCCCTTTACAGCCCTGGCGACCGTGGCCGGGGTAACCACAAAAACTAAAATCCGGCTCGCCGCTCAGAACGTCCACTGGGAGGAATCGGGTGCATTCACCGGGGAGATCAGCCCAAAGATGCTTAAGGAGTCTGGTTGCCAATATGTCATCGTCGGTCATTCAGAGCGGCGTCATATCTTCCTTGAAAGCGACCTGGTGGTCGCAAGAAAGATTTTGGCAGCGCTCAACACGGGCCTTTTACCCATCCTTTGCGTAGGCGAAACTTTGAAGGAACGACAAAATGGAAAAATGCGGCAAGTCCTCTCCCGCCAACTCCGAGCCGCGTTGAAGGAAGTGAGGAAAAATGCTATAGACAAAATTACCATCGCCTACGAGCCGGTCTGGGCCATCGGTACGGGCCATCACGCCACAGCAGACCAGGTCAGGCAGGCCCACCGGTGGATTCGGAATTGCTTGAATCAGCAATTTGGAAAAAACAAAGTCATGGAGAACCGCATCCTCTATGGCGGTAGCGTACGGCCGGAAAATACAGTCGAACTGGCAAGGGTATTAGAAGTGAATGGCCTTCTGGTGGGGGGCGCGAGCCTCAAAGCCATTGATTTCCTCAGCATCATTCGTGGTTTTGCAGACGTAAAGGCGGGGGTCGTCTAGGGAGTTTACATAGGTGATTACTCTAG
>JACZQL010000136.1 GCA_022545745.1 Deltaproteobacteria bacterium
CAACCAGGCCTCTCGGCCCTTCGACCGACGACGCGACGGCTTTGTCCTAGGCGAAGGGGCCTGGATCTTGATCCTCGAAGAGCGGGACCGGGCGCTGGAGCGCGGCGCACCCATTCTAGCGGAGGTTTTGGGCTATCAGTCCACCTGCGACGCCTATCACGCCGTGCGACTGGATCCCAACGGGGAAGAGCCCTCGAGGGCCATGACCCTGGCCATTCAAGATGCGGGCCTGGCCAAGGATGAGGTGGGATATATCGCCCTGCACGGGACCTCCACCGTCTTGAACGACAAGACCGAGACCCGAGCCGCCCGCCTCTGTTTCGATCGCCGGGCCTATGACATTCCCATGAGCTCCATCAAATCCATGGTCGGACACCCCCAAGGGGCATCAGGGGCAGCGGGGGTTTCAGCTGCCATACTAGCTATGAACGACGGCTACCTTCCCCCTACCATCAATTACGAGGAGCCCGACCCCGAGTGCGATTTAGACTACCTACCCAACCAAGGAGTGGCTAAAGAGGTGGAGATCGCGCTTTGCAATTGCATCGGCTTTGGATCCAAGAACTCCGCGCTGGTGGTGGGCAGGGGAAATGAAAATGCAACGCAGTCTAGATAAAGAGATGATGGACCTCCCAGGGAATACCGATTCTCTATTGGAGGAGGACCTCACCAATCTCAGGACCATCAACCGTTATCTTGGGGCATACCGGGGTTTGCTCGGCTGCCTTGATCGATTGGCCCAAAGCGAAAGAACAAGCACACTATCTCTGCTCGATGTAGGGACAGGGTGCGGAGACATCCCGGTGGCAGTGGTCCGATGGGCAAGACAGAAGGGAATCTCGGTTAGGGCCGTGGGGCTTGAGCCCAATCCAGTGACGGCGAGGTTGGCCAAGACCCAAACAAAAGACTATCCAGAGATCTCCATTGTGATGGGGGATGCCTTTTTCCCTCCCTTCTCTCACTCTTCCTTTGATTTTGTCTTTACCTCCCAGGTGCTGCACCACTTTTCTGAACAGGATATCATTCTGCTGCTCAGAACCTGGTCGAATTTTGCTCGCCGGGGAATTTTAGTGAGCGATCTCATCCGGCATCCTCTGGCCTATTTTGGCATCCGCGTTCTCACCCGTCTCTTTACGCGCAATCCCATGACCCGCATGGACGGTCCCCTTTCTGTCCGCAGGGCGTTTACCATGAGGGAGTGGAGGGACCTCTTCAACCAAGCTACCGTGGGTCCATTCCAGCTTCGTCACCTTTTTCCCTTTCGAGTCTTTGCACTTTTTGAACTAGGAAAGTGAAAACGAACTGCTTTGACATAGGAATTGTAGGGGCTGGCCCAGCGGGGTCATCCGCAGCCATCTCCTTGACACGTAAAGGTTACTCGGTTGTCCTGGTGGACAGATCCACCTTCCCGCGCAGCAAACTCTGTGGCGACTTTTTAAATCCCATCAACTGGCCGCTCTTTGACCAGTTGGGTGTTGCAGAAGAACTCCTATCCTTACAACACGAAAAGATTACAGGTTTTCGCATCTCATGCTTTACGGGAGAGGAGGCATCGTTTCCATTTCCCCATCACCGTGGCCAACCTCTCTTTGGCCTCGGGCTCAACCGCCTTTATTTAGACCATCTCCTGCTGAAAAGGGCAGAACGGGAGGGGGCTACTGTCCTGGCGGGGAAAAAAGTAAGGGATCTTAGCAACGATGGAGGTCAGTGGAGGATTACGTTTACGGATCCGTCGGGTGATGAGACCCTACACACAGCTTTCTTGATCGGGGCCGATGGAAGAAACTCCGTGGTGGCCCAGCGTCTAGGTCTGGCAGGCCCTCGGGAAAGCAGGGGAAGTTTTCTTGGATTCCAGCTTCACCTTCGTGGGGTTCAGGGGATGAATCGCCAGATTCAGATCCATCTTTTCCCCGGCGGTTACGCCGGTCTCGCTGGAGTGGGGGGCGGTATCACCAATCTCTGCTTTGCCTTAGAGAAACAAAGGGCGAAGGATCATTCTTCTATAGAGTCCCTTTTGGAGGACTGTCTGTACAAAAATCCTTATTTAAAAGAGGCCCTCGGGGAATGCCAGCGGGTAAGTGAACCCCAATCAACTTATCCCGTTCACACCTCCCGGCGAAGGTCATCGGGTGATGGTTTTGTCCTACTCGGGGATGCCGCATACGCCCCGGAACCCGTCACTGGGGAAGGTGTCTATTTCGCACTCAAGAGTGCAAATCTTGCCTCCGAGGTCATCCACCAATCGTTTGTTAAAGGAGACCTCTCAGCCAACCAGACTGGGCGTTATGAGGTCGCCTGCAAACGGTGCTTTTCCTGGCGCGAAAGATTGAACACCTTGAATCGACGATTGGTCTATCGCCCGTCTCTCCTCCGTCCGCTCGTCCGTCTGTCTTCCAGGACCTCCTTTCCCATCGGGCCGCTCATCCATTTTGTGGTCAAAAACAATCGTCATCGGAGTGGCTTCCTATGCAGGGCCGCGAAAGCTGTAGCGTCAAGTTGAAAGGTCACCAGGGGTGAGAACTCCAGGTAAGTATCTTGTGTCGGATCGGGGTTGACAACTTCACTTCGGCGGTGTAACAGAAAATTACGCCTTGATTCTCCCATAGGCGTGGGGAATTCGGTCAGAACTGCTGAATATCCCGTTTTAGGAGACAGGAGGTATTAGCTATGGAAGGGGAGACGCCACCAGGCTATTATCGCCCGCCGGCTGCGGGCAACACAAGCCCGGCTTCGAGCTGCCTACGCTAAACTTCAACTCCAGTGCCTGAAGGTACGGGTTCGCTGCGGCGAGCACTTAAAGGGAAGGCCTTAACGGAACCTGACGGTTCAAGGCAGCCGCGGCATGAACGGGAGTGTTGCAAATCCTGCCAACCGGTGGTGATTATTGTCAAATCGCTGGTGAAAACTTTTTTGACGCCTTAGCGCCACGAACGGGCTCTCTTCCCGAGAAGGGGGCCCGTTTTCGTCTCTCGATGTGTCTGCCAACTTCTCTCCAGAGTTAGCCCCGATCCGACAAAAAAGCTATGATATGCGCGACCGCGGAGTGCATGTTGCAAAAGCTTTAGCCGTATGGAAGGTTGTTCTGTAACTTCACTGACAGTTAGTTTCGCATTACATGGTCCAAACCACACTTCGGCAGGGCTGGTGCTCCGCATGAATGATTTCTTCAACCGATTAATGTCGGATCGGGGTTAGAGCCATGAACGAAACGTTCACCGAAGCTGAGACAAAAAGCCTCGCCCCATTTTTTACCAACACCAACGAAGCGGTCTTTGGCCTCAAGCTGCCCCAAGAAATAGCCGGGGCCCTTTTCTCACGCTACAGTCGTTCCACCAAAAACCTCAGGCGTACCTTTTTAGATGAATTCCTCGGTGACCCGGAGCTTGCCCTGAAGGACCTCTTGGGAGCGCAATGGTCCGGAGGTGACCAAAGCGCCGCCCTCAAAAAGGCCAGGGCCTTTTTTGAGAGGGTCCTCGTGGGCTATGGAGATGACTCTGTGGCGCAGCTTGGCGGTGCCCACATCGCCTGCGAGGGGATCTCCAATGTGGCCGTGAAGTTTCTCGAAGACGCGCGAATCGGCATCGCCCCTCTGGAGCAATCCACCCGGTATGTCCGCTTCGATCAAAAGGATGAAAATGGCGATTATCTCTTCTATCGCGAGCCCAAGATCATGGCTTCGGCCCACGGACCCGCCTTTACAGAGCTGATGAACTTTCTCTTTGCAACCTACTCCAGTCAAATCGATCCCATGATTGAATTCGTCAAGAAGTGGCTGCCCATTGAGGAGGTGGAGTTGCGGCACCCCCAAGGGGGCGGGGCCATGTCTTATAAGGACGCGCAGAAAGACGAGAAGCTCAAAAAATGGGCCGAGACCGCTTATCGCTCCACTGTTAGGGCCCAGGCCTGCGACATCCTGCGTTCCTACTTGCCCGCAGCAACGCTAACCAACGCCGGCTTCTTCGGGGACGGCCAGGCCTTTGAGTACATGATCACGAAGCTTTACTCCCATGAGTTAACCGAGCTCAGGGATTTGGCGGCCAGCACCCATCGTGAACTTAACGAGCTCATTCCATCATTTGTGAAGCGGGCCAAGTTCAATAAGTACATTGCCGAAACCAACGCTGCCACGCGGACCGTGGCCACGCAGGTGACCATGGAATCGCCCGTGAGTCCGAGCGATCCCGTCCTGTTGGTGGACTATGATAGAGAAGCAGAGGAAAGGGTCATCTCTGCCATCCTCTACCCACATTCCCGACACCCCCTTTATCAACTACGTGCCTTGGTGGAACAAATGCCCGACAATGAGCGAAAAAAAATCTTGGACGAATATTTAAAGCGACGGCAGCACCGCAGAGACCGTCCGGGGCGGGCCCTGGAACAGGTTTATTATACCTTCGACGTTCTTGGAAACCTTGGCCTTTATCGGGACCTGCAGCGGCACCGAATACTCACTCAGGAGAGACAGGACTTTACTACAATCCATGGGTATGACACTTCGCCGGAGATCGAAGAGGCCGGGTTCAAAACCGATTTTAACAATTGCATGGATAAGGCCTCAAGACTCTATGAACAGATTCATCGTGACCTCCCTTACGAGGCGCAGTATGTGGTCCCCTTCGCCTACAAGATCAGGTGGTATATGAAAATGAACCTACGCGAAGCGGTGCACATCGGCGAGCTTCGCACCATGCCACAGGGCCATCCAGACTACAGGTTTATTACTCAAGAGATGTGGCGTAAGATTGGCGAAGTCCATCCCACCCTGGCAGTCTATGCAAAGTTTATCGACTGGAAGACCTATCGCCTCGGCCGCCTCTCTGCAGAGCTGAGGACCGAATACAAAAAGTCCTCACTGGAGAAATGAGTCATGAACCTCGTTCACACCGTCTTTCAACCTAGCGGGCAGGGCCCCCATCCCACGATCCTCGCACTGCATGGCCGTGGGGCCAATGCCTTGGACCTTCTCGGGCTCGCTCCTAATATCTGCAATGGGCGCTTCCTGGTGATTTGCCCTCAGGCCCCTCTTGAAGTTCCCATCGAGCCTGGGGCTATGGGATACGCTTGGTATTCTTCGGCGCTTCCCGGTAATCCCGATGTGCAAGCGCTCCTTTCGGTTCGGGATCAATTGAAGGAATTTCTTGATGCCTGCCTTGGCTCATTTCAGATCAATCCACGCAAGCTCGTTGCCCTCGGCTTCAGCCAAGGCGGGGCGATGGCATACAGTCTAGCCCTTGACCAGCCCAAGCGCTTCGCAGCGCTGGTGGCCATGAGCTCCCGTCTGTCACCCGGGCTGTTGGATCACATGCCCTCCGCTTCCTCAGCCGAAAGCCTGCCGACACTGATCCAACACGGGACCCACGATCAAACCATTGGGGTGGACCGAGGCCGCGAGGCGGCGGAGACCCTACGCCGCTTGAGCATCCCCGTTACCTACCAGGAATACCCCATGGGCCATGAGATTAGTTCCCGCACCCTGAGTGATCTATCCAATTGGCTAGAGGAGAAAGTCCTCTAGCAGACT
>JACZQL010000137.1 GCA_022545745.1 Deltaproteobacteria bacterium
TCTTTTCCAAAATTGATACACAGTTCTCGGATTACGTGGATGCGGCCAACCTTTACCGGGATTTGAGAAGGCGAGGGTCCACTGTTCGCAGCCCCGTTGATTGCCTGATCGCCGCATTGGCTATCCGCCACCGTCTCTTCCTTCTCCACAAGGACCGTGACTTTACCGTCATTGCACGCCATCATCCGCTTTCAATAGTCAGTTGAGCTGCATTAAACTGAGAGGGGTGAGCGGGCATTAAAGCCTAGGGTGGTGCAGGTTGGGGCGAGGAGTACGTACGAAGTCGGGTTTGCTTGGTTAGCGCTAGATACGCTGATCATCTAACTCGAGATGCGAGCTAGGGAACTTAGCTGGCAAGAAATTTACTGTAGATGCCCAGGATGTCCTCGCGCTCGTTGTGCAGGAAATGCCCGACCCCTTCTACGACTTTGGTCTCGCAATTGGGGATTCGGTTTGCCAGAAGGTCCAGGTCCTCCAGACTCATGATGGTATCATGCTCACCGTTGATAATTAATGTCTTTGCCTTGATATTGGCGGGCTCCATGACCTCATCAATGCTGTGGCCGTCTTCAAGTAGTCGGCCGTGCTCATAGAAGGACTGAAATTGCTCGCTCTTTATGTTGTCGAACTGACGACTGATCTTCTCCTTGTAGGCATCCGATAGATGCTTTCCAAAGTTATCAATGATCAGGTTGCTGACCTGATCTCCCTGGCCAGTTTCATAGAGCCTTTTTCCCTCTTTTAAGACCGCCAACATCTTGTTGCTTGTCTTGGGGCTAAAGCTTGCCAGGATGATCTTTTCCACCAATTCCGGATGCTGTGAGGCGAAGACGGCCACCACGACACCACCCCAAGAAGCACCCACCACGTGAAGTGTTTCACGAGAGTCCGGTGCTAATACAACCTGATGCAGAACCTCGAGCTGTTCTTCAAAGGAAATAGCCGTAGGCCCTGAGAGGATTCGGCCCCGCCCCTGACCAGGGAAATCGAATAGGACGACTCTGTAATCTTTGGAAAAGTAGGATACGACGGACTTCCAGGCCGCCATGGTTTGTTGGGCACCGTTGACACAAACGATGAATCGGCCGGTCTCACCATAGATCCGATAGGGGACCATAAACCTGTCTAGTTTTAATTCACCCTTTTCTATGTTCATAAAGTGTTTGACGCTTGCATTACCGGCTTGGCCATCCCATAGCCTGAATAATCGGAGAATGCAATCATTAATTCTAAGATCCTAAGCCAACCAATAAGCAAGTTAGCATATACCATGATCTCGGCCTTTACCAGATACCCACGAAAATAGGCCAAATCAGTGGGCCCTCACAACTCGTAAATTTACTAGTTTTTTAAAAAAAAGTTACTAGGTGCAGGTCCGACTTTGGGTGGTTTTGCGAATCGTCTGTGTTTCCGTTGGTGTTAGCCATATTCCTTTATCTTGCTCTTTGACTGTGCCCTCTTCAAGGGCCCCTTTGCGCCCTTACGATCGTCCTTCTAAGGGTACGATGTATAGCATTGATATTCCTGAGCAATCTGATTCCTTTTGATCCAAAGCACTCCTAGTTGTTCCGATGCATGACGTCAATGGTATCCTTATAATGCTCCGGTTGGGGTATCGAAATTCTATCGTTATGAAGCTTCTTCCCCGAGCTTCAGTATGGCCCGTCGCAATCGCCGATGTCTGTTGAAGAGCGTCAAGTAGTCGGACTCGTGGCGTCCCCCTTTTGCACGGGCTACTTCCGCAAGGGCACGTTTCTCTGCAGTTTTCCAGCGGGCAATACTTGGTAGCGTAAGGATGAGAGGACTCCACCGCTCCCACGCCTGCCGTTCGCTCACCGACCAACTCCGTTGAGACCTCACGCCTAACAGTCGGGCTGCCTCGCGTGACAACGTTCGCACTCCTTTCTCACGGTCGGCGCCAAAACGATCCGCCAGCAGACGTGAGATCTTGAGTCCCACCTCTCCAAGGGACATTTTGGAAAGTACGTCCTGCTTGGTCTGGTGGAGGTAGAGGAACATCGGTACGGAGGTGAGCTTCTGCAGGGTTGAAACACTGGAGCGGTATCGAGGGTTTGTACGCAGGCGTCGTAGCTCTGAGCGCACATGCCGTCGCACATTCGAATCCTCCGGTCGGAAGCCGAGCTTATAATAAAACCACCACGCACCGGACTGGAGCCCTTCGGTGTTGTCGTGTCCAAGCTGGTAGGGATCGATTGAAATCGTAGCGGCGCCGAAAAGATGATGAGCCACGGCCAGGGCGCGGCCAAAGATAAGCGCGGCCTCTGCCCCGCGAAAGGTTTCGAACACGTTGTAGTTGATCTCTGCGGAATTGAACAGTGAGACCGCACCAACGTAACCGATGGGCACACCGTTTGTGAGGGCCAGGAATCCACAGACCGACTCCAGCAGGTAACGGCGTTCAGGGATCATTCCCATAGTGGCAAACTGCATACCCTGACCGCAATCCACCAATGTGACGCTGTTCTTGTCACCATAAGCAAAGGCGTCCAGGTCACGGGCATGGGTGATCATCGTCTCCACCGCCATGTCGATCAACCGCTGACCTTCGCGGGGCGATAGCGTCCTCACTCGGAGTGGAGGCCTTCGCATCTCTTGTCTCAGATCCGGCCGCACTCGGGCAAGGGGACGGTCGTGAAAAACCTCTGATAGCCCGGCGAACTTCACATTTGTTCGCGTAGGGGTCCCGCGACCGGACACAAGCCGCATGGGGATATCAAGTTCATCATAGAGCTTCTCTCGTGTAACAGATCCAGCCCCATAGGACGCAAATCGCCGAACCAAAAAGGCAGCGTCAGTCTCACGGTTTCCTTTCAATCGCTCGAGCCATTCCTGCGCCGAATAGCTCAGCATTTCCAAGGCGTAAGACTCAGAGTAGGGCAACAGGAAAGGCAGCAAATCCACCAGCTTGTCTTTGTTGTCTAAATCGGCCCAGTCTATGGTGAGGCAATCTGGAAAGCGCTTGACGATCCATTGTGCGGTGGGCGAGAAGAAGGAATAGTAGATGGTCGTACCCGCAATGCCCGTATTGGCAAGTGCTCGGTGATGTCGTATCAGGTCAGTGCGCCGGGAGAACCCGGCCAGCATCTGTTCCACCTGATGAAGAATTGGCTTGCTGTCAGGATAGGCGTGCAAAAAGCAGAGGACCTCGTGTAGGCGATAAACCTCTGCGGCCTTTTGCAGCCGTCGTCGTTCCAGTAAGGCCAGAAGGTCCAACTTTTGCCCAGGGGCATCGTTGCCGTAGGCCGTTTTCAATTTTTCAAGTCGTCTCAACAGAGGTGAGGCTTTCAGTTCCATAGTTTTGATCTATCCATGCAGAGTCGAGTTGTCAAAGACTTTGCAGAAACAATTTCTGGAATCCTATGACTTGGAGTTGCGTAGTTTGTCCTCAGGCCAAATCGAAGAGTAATACCTCGGCCTGAGTCATCGTACTGATTTCGAGGATCTCCTCCTGACTGACAGCGGCCCCATCTCCCTGCACCAACCGATTGCCATTCAAGACCACCTCTCCGCGTGTGACCTGAACCCATGCGTGGCGGTCGGTTTGCAATCGATAGTTGAGTTTCTCCCCTGGATCCAGCGAGGTAATGTACAGCTCCATGTCCTGATGTACAGTGACGGCACCGTCCCGGCCGTCCTTTGCGGCCACAAGCCGCCATCGGCCGTGCTTTTCCTCTCTCATAAATGCGCGCTGCTCATAGCTCGGCTCGAGGCCGCGCCGGTCTGGCAATATCCATATCTGCAGGAAGTGGACCCGTGAGGTCTTTGACGGGTTATACTCGCTGTGCCTAATGCCAGTGCCGGCGCTCATGCGTTGCACCTCACCCGCACGGATCAGCGAGCTTATGCCCACATCGTCTTTGTGAGCAAGGGTTCCCTCCAGCACGTAGGAGATGATCTCCATGTCTCGGTGCGTATGGGTTTCAAAACCTTTGCCAGGCTGCACCTGGTCTTCATTAATAACACGAAGCTGTTGAAAGCCCTGATGCTTTCGGTCGTGATACTCGCCGAAGGAAAAGGTATGGCGGCTATCCAGCCAGCTCAGTTTCGTATGACCACGATCCTGACTGGGTCGTAGCTTGATCATAATTCTCCTTTTATCTCCTTAGGGTTTCGTAGGCTGCGATGAACCGGGGGGCCCTCTGTTTCAGAGTTTCATGGTCGACCCTTCCACCCCGCGTCATATAATCATAGGCGAAGGGAAGAGGTTCAAGTTGCATGACGTTTCTCAGGTTTTCGTACCAAATGAGGCTCTTTTGGGCGACATCTAGCAACTGACCGCCAGGCGGCTTTCTACTTTTTTCGAAGGCCTGCAAGGCGGTCTGCACGTCTTCGCCATGGACCTCGAAGGCCTTGGACAATGCGATGGCATCCTCGAGGGCCGTCCTGGTGCCGGAACCGATGGAAAAATGAACGGTTCGCAAGGCATCGCCAATCAGGACGACGTTCTGATGGTGCCAGCGCCGGTTACTAACCACAGCAAAATTAAGCCACATTGATTTGTTCGATAAAAGGGGGTGTCCGTTTAAGTCCTCTTTGAAGACCTCCTCACAGTAGGCGCGGCTCTCTTCCTCGGACATGGCAACCAAGCCCGCCTTCTCCCACGTCATGGCATCGCATTCCGCGATAAACGTGCTGTTGGTCGAGTTGTATCTGTATGCGTGGCCTACAAAGATTCCATGCTGGTTTTCAGCAAAAATCAATGACAGGGCATCAAACAGTTGGCTTGTCCCGTACCAGATGTATTTGTTTGACCGAAGTTCGAGGGACGGTTGAAAGGTTTCACTGTATTTCTGGCGCACCATGCTGTTCACGCCATCTGCGCCCACGATGAGGCTGCAATCCGCAAAGTGCTCCAAATCTGTGAGGTGTGTTTCGAATTGGATATGGACTCCACGGCGCTGGCAATGCCTCTGCAAAATTTGCAGGAGATCGATGCGGCTGATCCCCGAAAAGTGGCTCCCATCAATGGGTACTGGCTGTCCTTTGTGGACAATGACCAACTTATCCCAGGTCTCAAGGCGGTTTTTGATGTCCTGGTATGAGTCCGGGTCACTGGCTTCCAAGAAGGACAACGCCCGGCCCGAGAAGACCACCCCCCAACCGTAAGTATTGTTTGTAGAATTCTGCTCCACCAGCTCGATTGGCCAAGCGGGGTTGAGCTTTTTCATGAGAAGCGCGAAATAGAGGCCAGCCGGCCCCGCCCCGACAATGCCGATGCGCACGTCTGCTCCCTGCTTGCGGCGGCGGCGCGTTGTTATTCGTCTATTTCGATTTCGTTTTGCGCCGCCATGATCTTGGCAATCAGGGCGTCGTCCTCGGCCGACCACGGGCCGGGTTGCGGCACCGCGGCTCAACGCCGCCTGCCGCAGGCAGAGGCGTCGGTAAAAACTGCGGCTGAGGCGCCGGCGGCGGGAGACCCCGAGGCCCAGGGCGAATCTGTCTTGGTCGTTGAAGATGACCCGGATGAGGATGCCCCGACCCAGG
>JACZQL010000138.1 GCA_022545745.1 Deltaproteobacteria bacterium
CTCAGGGGTTATGTAGACTAGGTTTACATGCGGATTGGCGATGGATGTCTCCTCAATATACTCGTCCACAGAGGCCCGGCCCTTCTGGTAGCGGCCTTCGATCTCCAGGGTCACCTGGGTCCCTGTGTGGTTATCCCATTGAACCTGCTTTTTCTCGAGAATCCGAGGCTCGTTTTTCTTGGTATCGATCTGGACCTCGAAATAGTTGGCGGGTGATTTCGCACTAGTGCGGGATATGATCTGTACGGGTTTGCCCGTCGTCAGCTGGCCATACATGCCGGCAGCCGATATGCCGATTCCCTGCTGTCCCCGGCTCATGCGCAGCCGATGGAAATTGGACCCGTAGAGGAGCTTTGCAAATATCCGTGGGATCTGTTGACGTACGATGCCTGGACCGTGATCGATTACCGTTAACCGGAAACGGGTCGCCTGGGTCGGAGCAGGTAGAGGCCCCCCGTTTGCGACCACCTCCACCTTGACGATCACATCGGGGAGGATTCCGGCCTCCTCGCATGCGTCAAGGGCGTTATCAACGGCCTCTTTTACACAGGTAAGCAGGGCCTTTCTAGGGTTGTCGAAACCCAGTAGATGGCGGTTCTTGGTAAAAAATTCAGAAACAGAGATCTCTCGCTGACGAGCCCCCATCTCGACGGCAGTTACCGTCGATCTTGGCTCGGACGCGGAGTTGAGTTCCTTGGGGTGTTTAGTATTCTTGGTGCGTTTCGGCATATCCTCTCTCAGTTTGCCTGCCAAGGGCGAATAAAATTGATTGTCTAGGTCTGCTAAACTATTGTAAACACTGATCAGTTTGCTGCGGTGTTATAACAGAATCGGGCAAAGCTGCCCGATCTATTTAAAATTAATTGTACCGCAATTCCAATAGGTTAGCAAGATACAATTAAAGCCTTGAAGGTTGACATGCATTGCCGGCCTGGTCGCGGGGATTGGTGCATTAACCCCGATCCGACATTAAACGGTCCGAGAAATCATCGCCAGCAAGTCCCGTACGATGCGCTATGGGCCAAGTTCGTTACTCCTCGGTCGCGATGAGATTCTACGGGACAAGCATCAGATGGCCCTTCAGAGCTGTCTGTACTATGGTTCGATAGTTCACCTGAAGTGTAGTTACGGACTAGCGATCCAAATGTCTTGACCGTTACAACGTCTGGTCCAGGACAGCACGTGGCGTGGTCATTTTTGTCGGATCGGGGTTTGCACCATGCAATCCGGAACTCGCTGTCAGTGGCGTGATGGATCAACTTCCCCCGCGGCTAAAACTCTTGCAACATGCATTCCACGGTTGCGCATATCTGAGTTTTTTTGTCGGATCGGGGTTAATTTTGCTTAGGGAGCGTAGAATAGCCCTTCCTGGTGGGCTTAAAATAGCCTCGTATATATGAGCTTCCCCCCATTGGTTGGACAGTTTAGCCGTTAATGGTAATGGACGGGGTACCCCGTAGAATAACCTCACAATAGAGCTAGGATACTTTGGCCTTGGAGTAACCTAACGGTAGAGTTGGAAACGTTATCCGTGGCTGATATTCCACGGGGTGGACTTTATCTTATCCCTGGAGTAAGGAAAAACTAAATCTACCTAGGCGAGGGAGACTAATATGGCGAAGAACGGATTTAAGGTCTTCGATAGTGACATGCATATCATGGAGCCTCCCGATCTCTGGCAGCGCTACATCGAACCCGAGTTCAAGGATCAGGCGCCCATCGGACTCACCAGCGATGACGTGAGAGATCTCCGTATGACGCACGCAGACGGTCGGCCATGGGGTCACAACCCCTCCCGAGATAAGGTCCAATCGGTTCGCGGCCAGAACTTTGAGCGGACTCAAACCATCTATCGCTATTACTCGGAGCAAGGCTGGTCGTCTAAGGTGCAACTCGAGGCCATGGACGTGGAAGGAATCGACGTCGCAGTTCTCTACCCCACGAGAGGACTCACCGCACTGGCCGAGCCCCATATGGAACCTCGCCTTGCCGCGGCCATTGCGCGGGCCTACAATAATTGGCTCTACGACTTCTGTAATGAGGATCCGCAACGTCTTTTCGGAGCGGCCATGATCTCACCCTTCGACGTGGACGAGGCGGTGAAAGAAGCCCGCCGCTGTAAGAAGGAGTTGGGTTTCCGAGCCGCTTTCATTCGAGCCAACCTCTTTAATGAAAAGAACTGGTATGATGAATATTACGATCCCCTGTGGTCCACCCTGGCAGAGTTGGACCTTCCTCTGGGTTTTCATGAAGCCACACGGAGTGGAGTCAATAATCCTGGTGAGAGGTTCGAGCCCAATTTTATGCTGCGCAGAGCCTTCTCCCAGCCATTGGAGCAGATGCTCGCCTTGGGAAGCATTTGCGCCGGTGGGGTTTTGGCTCGTCACCCCAAACTGCGCGTGGCCTTCCTGGAGGGAAACTGCAGCTGGTTACCTTGGGTCCTCTGGAGGCTTGACGAGGCGGTGGAGCTCGAGGGTGATACCTGGACAAAAGGTTTGACCATGGCGCCGAGCGAGTACTTCAAAAGGCAGTGCATTGTGTCCGTAGAACCTGACGAACAAATCGCCCGTTTTGTTATTGATCATATGGGGTGTGACCATATCGTTTTCTCCACTGACTATCCCCATGGCGATTCGAGGTTCCCTCACGCCATCGACACCTTTCTCCAACTCCCGTGGAGTGATGAGGAGAAACGAAAGATACTGTGGAACAACTGCGCTTCCTATTACAGCTTTCATTTAGGGTAGCTGTAAGCGGTACCCTCTGCTCATTACATTTTAGAGGAGGACACAAAAACAATGTCCCAGGGAAAATTGGTATTTGAAAAATTTATTCAGGATTTGCGCACGGTCTGGAGCGAGCTGCCAGACGTTGAGCCGCGCATGAAACGTGCCGCCCAATTGCTCGAGGGCCTGGTGAATGATCCGGCGCTCCGGGAGCATTCAAAGGCCTGGCCCTCAACCCAGGGACCTCCCGCGAAGAACCTGCTTTTTTATGAAGACCCCGACTACGGTTTCGCCATCAATGGCGTTGTGCGCACCCCTGGCCGCGTGGGGGGAGTTCATGATCACGGTGAGAGCTGGACGGCCTACGGCCTCCTCGACGGCACAGAAAAGCTGGAGCATTACCGCCGTCTCGATGATACCAAAATGGAAGGATATGCAGAGGTTGTGCTCGACTACGTAGACGAAGGAACACCCGGAAAAGTAGACCTGGTACCGCCCTTTGTCATTCACGCTGAGTCAGGTGGGCCGCGTAGATCGGTTGCGGTGATCATACGTTCCCTACCCATTGGACGCCGAGGATTCTCGTTGCGTTTTGACCCTGAAAAGCGCACGTGCTCACATGGCAATGGCCCGGTTCAAGTCCCATTTGAAATCAGCTGAGTATTACCGCAGGGTGGGAATACCGTTAGGTGCTTACTTTTCAAATGTTTGACAGAATGACTCTAACAACGTTTTCACGCCAAGACACCTCCGAGTTAAAATCCGAGTTCCGAAGCTCGAAATCTCAAACAAACCGAAAAACTCAAATCCCAAAACTGAAATCCAAAACGAGATTGTTTGGAGTTTTATGTTTTTGATCATTTGAATTTGTTTCAAATTTCGAGTTTCGAATTTGTAATTTTATTTATACTTGGCCTCCTTTGCGCCTTTGCGCGAGTGATCTTTTTATCTTGTCGCATTGCGCTATGCGCTTTGCTATTCCCTCATCTCCAATTAAATATCCGGTCATCGTCCGCGATAGAGACAAGTTTTTGTTTGTCGTCGTCTCCCGACAAACAAAAAACTAATTCTCTGCGTACTTTGCGTCTCTGCGGTGAAATCTCCGAATCCTTATCTGCGAAAATCTGCGTGAATCTGCGGTTAATGAATTCTCCTGTCCTTGACCTGCTCAAGTCTCGCTTGGTAAGCTTGTTTTTCACTGATTAATGAACCCTCCCGGCCGACCCGGGAGGGATCCGTCATTTAGGAGGAATACAGATGTTTGAAGGGCGTAAAACCTTTTACGAAGAGTGGGTAGAGCATGAAGGATTGGAGATCATTCGTGGCTTTCATATCGATGATATGATGAAGTTAGGCCTCCGTTGGTGGGATAGGATCGGTGGAGCAGCCGTGCAAATTGACCTGGAAGGTACGGGCGACCTTGCGGGTGCCTATGTCTGTGAGATAGAGGGAGGTAAAGAGCTCAAGCCCCAGCGGCATATCTATGAAGAGATGATCTACGTCATGTCAGGCAGAGGGGCAACCTCGGTCTGGTATGAAGGCTGGCCCAAGCTCACCTTCGAATGGGAACCCGGAAGTCTCTTTGCAATACCATTGAATGCGTGGCACCAGCATTATAACGCCGCAGGGCACACATCCCTACGATACCTTTCCGTCACCACTGCCCCTATTGTCTTAAGCCTCTATCGAAATCCGGAATTTGTTTTTAATAACCCAGCCGTCTTCCCTGAACGCTATGACGGGAAGAGCGACTACTTTTCCCGGTCGGACGATTCAGTGAATCAGGTCCTCGAGTCCAATCTTATAGCCAACGTCAACAACCTCAAGATGCCAGCCGAAGAAGGAGCAAAAGTAAGTCGCGGTAAGGGAACGAGCAATTACCTCATTGAAATGGCCAATGGCATTTTAGGTGCACATATCCTGGAAATCTCCCCTGGTATCTACAGCAAGCTGCACCGCCATGGCCCTGGGGCCCATGTGATCTGGCTTGCAGGTGAGGGCTATACCCTGACCTTTCCCGATGGAGGTGAAAAGAAAAGGGTCGATTGGAAGCCCGGGACCATGTTGGTCCCGCCGACCTGGTGGTGGCACATGCACTGCGTCACCTCAAAAGAACCTGGGAAGCACCTTGCCCTCAAGTTGAATAGCTTGAGACGCCCGCTGACCCATATGCACGACGGCACCGTGACCAGCGTCAAAGAAGGTGGAAACCAGTATGATATGGAGGATCTCGATCCCGAGCTAGCGGAGTATATCCACTCAACGTTCGTGCGCGAGTGCGAAAAGCACGGCACCCCCGTCCGTATGAGCCATCCTCTCAACGGCGGAGCATAATCAAGGAAAGATCTGCGTTTAATTGTTGCTTCTCACGCCGCGGTTCCACCTCGCGCTCTCCTATTCACTTTTAATTTGTCATCAGGCATGCGGTTCGTGCCTGGTTGTCGGCCGCCTTCTGGACCTTCCAGCATTTGGCAGCCCTAAGCGAAGGAGGCGCCATTGGCACAGCTGAAACCGCGCGGCGATTCCCTTCTTCTGGCGAATGCGTTGCTTGGTACGTTTCTTTCCGGGGCGGCGATCCGGATCTTTGAGGTGGCCATGCCCACAGTGGCCGCCGATCTGGACACAGACCTTGTGGGGGTGATGTGGGCGGTCTTGGCTTTCAACCTTGCCGCTAGCGGCCTCTCGCTTGTGTTCGGAAGGATCGGGGATCTTTACGGCCATCACAAGATGTATGGCCTGGGTTATTTGGTATTCCTGGCCGGTTTCCTCCTCTGTGG
>JACZQL010000139.1 GCA_022545745.1 Deltaproteobacteria bacterium
ACCTAATTATCTAAGGTTTAGCAAGATTAAACGTCGGCTTAACGGGTTGGAAGGGTGCTTTAGGTGTGATTTACCTGTGATTTCAACTAGATGCCTTTGATGCCGGCTTTTTCGAGCAATTCCAGGGCCCCTTTTACGGGCAGGGAATTTGGATTGATGATTTCAGGAAGGAAGCTAATTAAGCGGAACCGGGATAAGGGCACCCTCTTCCGCGTCGCGCAGCAAATTTCTCATCCGGCGCAGATCCACTGATAATCCCAGCTTGCGCACTTGTTTGATAAGTTCCGTGAACAAGACCACATCCTCAGTGTTTCGGTAGCGGTAAATTTGAAAATAAGGATTACCCCCTTTGAGCCCCACCTTGGCGTGCTTGTAAGTGATCTCTACCGGTGTATTAGGGGAGACCCGGGGGAAGAGAAAGGCTATATCCTCGGGGTAGAGTCTTATACAGCCGTGAGTGACCTTTCGGCCTACGGCCCAAGGATTGTTTGTCCCATGGATTCCATAGGAGGTCTTGGAGAGTCGCATCCAGTGACTACCGAGGGGGTTCTCTGGCCCTGGTGGAATCACCTTGCGTGGTTCTTCCATCTCCTCTTGAATCGACTTGGGGACATACCAAAATGGGTTTTCCCTCTTTTCCCCAATCCAATACTTCCCCGCAGGGGTATCCCAACCCTCCATCCCGATACCAAGAGGAAAGGTCATCACCTCGGAGTCGGATAAATAATAGTAAAGCCTCATTTCTGGGATATTCAGGACAAAACCCCGAGTTTTCTCTTGAGGCAGGATCCAGGTGGAAGGGATATTGATCTCCAGACCTACCGGCGGCAGCCAGGGATCAACACTCGGATTAGCCTGAATCAGTTCATGATAACCAAGGTGATGGAGACGAGCGATATCCAGGAGGGTTTCGCCTTTCTGAACCTTGTGCCGCACAGCCTCTCCGATGATGGTCTCAACCTGACCGGCATCTTCCGCCTCGCCAGGTGAGCCATACAGATAGACCTTCGTATTGGGTGGCCATATCTCTGGTTTCTCTTGCAAAGCTTCGGTACGATAGGTGCCCAGCACCCAAAGGAGAAACAAGGCGAGTACCAACGCTACGGTGATTTTCATAGACGGCCTTACCTCCTATATAGTGCCTCTTCGCCCCAAGTCAAGCGGTTGATTTTTCCTCAGGCGGGTTATAGGATTCGAACCTTGACGATAGAAAGGTAACGGACCTATGCCTCTTGTGAATGCACTGGCTGCTAGCCATGCGCCCAACATCCTTATGGAGCCGGGTGCAGAGTGGGACGACTTTATAAAGCTCCACTACCGCATGGCGCCGCATACGTCGGGGTCTGGACCCTCTCTGGAGGTGCAAAAAAAACTTCGAACGGATGCTGAAAAGGCCTTCGACGTGCTTCGCGGAGAGCTGAACGACTCCCGCCCGGATGTACTGATCGTCGTAGCCAATGACCAGTTTGTTAATTTCTTCTATAACAATATTCCAACCTTTTACGTGACCTTAGCCGACGAGGTCGAAGGGCAATTCACCCGGCATCACTTTCATTACCGAAACCATAAAGAGCTGGGCCAAGCCATCCTCAAGGCCGGCTTGGAAAAGGGAATCGACCTGTCCTTTGGGAGCTATGTGGAGTTACAACACACGCAGGTTGTCCCACTCTTTTTTGTCCTGCCAGAGCCCACTATCCCAATCCTTCCCATCTTTGTGAACACCTGGGTAAGTCCGCTGCCTACGCCCCTTCGATGCTACCGTCTAGGAGAGGTCATCCGAGAGGTTGCCGAGCAGCGCACGGAACGAGTGGCTATTTTGGCCACGGGTGGGCTCTCGCACTTTCCCGGTTCCCCAAAGATCGGGGAGATCGACACGGAATTCGACCATAAGCTTATGCAAATCATGCGTGAGGGTAGAGGCAGGACCCTAACGGAACACTCTCCGGATTATTTCTTTCAGGCGGGGAACTCGGAGTTCCTCAACTGGATGGTTGTTTTAGGGGTGGTGGGTGATGCCAAGGCTGCGGCGACTTTTTACATGCCTGACCACGTGGCTACGGGTTGGGGGTTCGCTAGCTGGAAGCTCTAAGGACGTAAATGGTTACTCGTCAATAGTCAATCGTGAGATTGGGGTTGAGCTGTGGGACTAATAACCATTAACTAATGACTAATAACTGCGTCGGAGACGCTTATGAGCAGTTACCATCTAAATCGATTTTTATTTGACTTAAAGATGAACGAAGCCACGTTGAAGCAGGCACGGGCTGATCTCAGTGCGGCCATGAGTCCATACGACCTCAGTCCGGAAGAAAAAGACGCACTGAGTAACCTAGACCCCAAGCGGTTGAGCCAACTGGGGGCACACGGCATGCTTGCCCTTTGGATCATGCAATTGGACCCTGAGTTTCAAACGAATACTTATTGGACGCAAAAATGACAGAGACGCAAAGAGCAAGGCGATAACAGTAGGCAGTATGCAGTGGGCAGTTAGCAGTCAAGAAAAAGAGAAAGACAGGCAGCAGGAAGAAGCAGAGACAGTGTTAAGTGTAAAGTGTTGAGCGAAGAAGCAATCAGTTAAGCGCAAGGCGCAGAGCTCATAGCGTCCTAATGCTGCTTGCTATTCGCGCTATGCGCTTTGCTCTATGTCCTATGCACCGATCACTGATAGCTGAAAGCTTCGAGGAGGTTTAAGAAAAAAATGGATCTTGGACTGAAGGGGAAGGTGGCGCTAGTAGCTAGCTCGAGTCAGGGCATGGGGCGGGCAATCGCCCTGGGTTTTGCCCGTGAGGGAGTCAAGGTAAGCATCTGTGCCAGGGGTGAAGCGGGGATCCAAGAGGCGGCTGAGTCCATTCGCCGCGAAACCGGCACCGACGTCCTTCCAATAGTCGCCGACATGACTCGCTCCGAGGATATTAAGAATTTTGTCGCTAAGACTGCGGAGAAGTTCGGCCGGATCGATATCGTGTTAACCAACGCGGGCGGACCACCGCCAGGCGAGTTCATAAAATTGACGGATGCTGATTGGGAAAAGGCCTTTGAGCTCAGCTTTCTAAGTACGCTCAGGCTTACGCGCGAGACGGTACCACACCTGCGCAAAGTCGGCGGGGGACGCATCATTAATCTCAGCTCCTATGCAGTTAAAGAACCCATCACCGGTCTCGTCCTTTCAAACGCTATCCGCAATGCGGTCATCGGCCTAGCCAAGACACTCTCCCGCGAGTTGGCGAAAGATCATATCCTCATCAACAATGTTTGTCCGGGCAGAATCGATACGGAGCGTCACCGCAAGCTCAATGAAGATCGTGCCAAACGCTGGAACCGTCCACTGGAAGAGGTTAATAAGGAGATGAAGGAGGAAGTCCCCTTGGGTCGCTACGGGGAATCTGCAGAGGTGGCAGACCTGGTGCTCTTTCTCGCCTCCGAGCGAGCAAGTTATATTACCGGCACGACCATTCAGATCGACGGGGGGTTGGTTAGGTCAACCTATTAGACAGTAGAGGTTAGGAGAGACATGGTGCTTTACTTTATCCAATGGGATCTTCCGGACCAACAGGTTAATCTCACCATCTACGCCAACAAAGCAAAAAACGACTGGTTGCCCCTAACCCTCAGCTACGAAGGTGTCAAGGAGGTCCGCAACTATCGAAATCCGCTGGAAGTGACACCGCAGGTTGCCATCAGTATTGAATTCGAATCCATTGATAACTGGCGGAGCTATATTGATTCTCAGGACTATATTCGCATCATGCGTGAGCTACGGATCCTTGGTTGCCACAACTTCACCGCTCGTCTCTGGGCCCCGTCGAAATATTTCCCCGAAACGCTTACCCCCGAAGGCAAGTAGGGGATAGGCCGCAGACTGTTATAAATCTATGATTGGCCTTAGAGTGCGCTTCGACTAGCCCTACGGGGAGCTCATTTGGGCCCTGCTGAGCAATTGATTGTAAAGCTTGGGCTCAGAGCCGCTCTGGGCTTGGCTTTCCGGCGCACAAAAAGCTCACCTGTTTAAAATCGTTAATCATCGTTGGGAGGTGAACAGACAGATGAATAAGATCGCCTAAAGGAAACGAGAAGAAGAGTAAGAGGCTATCTCAGTGCAGGGAGAAAAGACCGCCGCGGAGCGGTGTAGTTCATCGACACTTTAATTATGTTTCTCACCCGAAGTTGAAGGCCCGGTCATTCTTTCCTTGCGAAGAGTTACCTTAAGGATAAACCGACTGGAGCGTGGTTCCAGCCAAGAATCCTACTAAGTTCTGCTCCTTTTGCGGTCAGTCTCTGAGGGTTGATGGCCATAACATTCTTTAATAGGAGAACATGCAAAGTAAAGAGATGTATTGGATTACAAAAAACTTAGCGGTGGGAGGTCTCAGTGCTGTTGCATTGACAGACCAATCGACCGCGGTTCTCAATCTGTGTGAGGATCAGTCCTATAGGCCTCCGTCCGCAGATTTTTCTCACAATGGTTTTCCAGATTCTCAGCCCTTTCCACTCCAGAAGGTGTGGGAATGCGTACGATGGATCGAGCAGGAGACATCCAATGGGCACAAGGTTCTAGTCCATTGTGCGGAGGGTAATTCCCGCTCCGTATCAGTCGTTATGGCCTACCTTCTTTACAAAGGTTATAGCCTGGACGAAGCTAAAAAAATGATTGTTACAAAGAAACCGTTTTGTACCCAGGGAGGAAGACCTACGACAGAACCCCAGTATTTTCAGGAAGAATTCCTCACCCAATGGCAAAGGTACCTTCGTGAACAGAATGCTTCTTAAGTTTTAAACACTCCATAACTCAGCTCACTACTGTCAAATTATCATGGAAAAGAGTCCCGAGCTGTTGGTTTTTTCTTAATCATGCTCTGCTACGGAATGGATATCAATCCTTACGAGAATTGGAGGGTTTGAAAATGTTGATGTATCCATGGGTTCCATACTTTCCAAAAGTTGCTTGGGAAGTAATCTATGAATAATAGAAAATGGGACACCTGGCACTTTATACCAGGCATTCTTCGAGTTCCATTTGGACGAATACCCGTGCTCTCTCGTCTGTCATTTCGTTATAATGGTGTCAACTTCGCCTTCCTTTCGAACGACAATCACACCCACATCCGTTTCATGGCGCACAAGGTTAAGATCCATGGAGCCCCCTGCGAAGGTGAGGTTTTTAATGGAAATGTGTTGAATCGATGGAGGGAGAATAGGGTAAGAAAAACTAATCTTCTTTTGAGGCGCGTCGAAAGAAAGTCCCATGCATGCTTGGAGAAGGAGGAACACCGAAGCAGTCGCCCAAGTCTGCGGGGAACACGCGACCGGATACAACGTTGGTCCCTCGCTCGGACGGCGCACAAATCCGCAGAAAAGCTCCGGCAAGCGGTGCAAATTCATGAAAATGCTCGCATCAAACAACCCCGTGAATATTTTTTCCAGTTCTTCTAGCATTCCATATCGCCTCATGCCATAAGCGATCAAGGCACAATCGTGAG
>JACZQL010000140.1 GCA_022545745.1 Deltaproteobacteria bacterium
ACTTTTTGAACTTGAGACAGAAGAAATACTCGGCCCAATTATTCAACTAAGATATTTTATGATGACACTTTCAGCAATCATTGCTAGCATATCTATTCTAGTTGGTGTACTTGTTTCTCGTTCAATCTCAAATCCAATATCAAAACTAATCCATGCCACAGATGAGATTGAAAAAGCGTTGAGCGTGGTGGCGAAGGGCGGTGGACTTCTAGGAGCCTGGTGCCTGACCCCGAAGGTGGTAGCGGAGATGCTGGAGGTGATCAAACGGGTAAATACAGAGGCGAGTGCCATACCTGTGGAGTGTGCCCTGGGGGCGTGGGGCGAGAAAAAGATCCGGAACGATGAGAGAAAGGTGAGAATGACCCACTTGACGGCACTGACTTTTTTCCTTTCCCCTTCAGTTATCTTCCAGACCCTTTCCCGTCCTGCACGAGCCCTGGTAGGAAGCGCCTCCCTGGAGGACGCAAACGCAGCGCTCCATGCCATTGGACTTAAGACTGAGATCGACCTTGAACGGGAGCGCTATCGGAAACGCAGATGATTGTGGTGGTGCAGTTTGATCCTGGGTGGGCAATCCTACTCTGTATCGGACTCACCGCCGGTTGTCTTAAAGAACCGCTCGTAGCAGGAGCGGATTTCCTCGCGGCGAGCCTCGTAATCCTCAAGGAGGAGATTGCCTTCGCTGTTTTCTGTGTCGCTCCTGTAGTCCATGGCCAGTGCGATCCCCTGTAGCTTTCCCGCTTCCCGCTCCAGCAGATCTATGGACTGGTCATGTTTCAGACGTAGGCGATGGTCAATTTGGTGCAGGAAACGATAGCCGTCTGACAACAGGGCGTAGTCTCCTTGGTCAATGAGCTCTCGGTCCCGGAGCTCCCTCAACGCCTGCAGGGTCCCTCTCTGGCGGAGAGTGGCGTGGAGATGACCGTAGGTAAGTTGCAGCATCTGGGTGATGAACTCGATATCCACCATCCCTCCTTTGCCTTTTTTAAGGTTAAACCTGGAGTCACTTTCCCCTGCAAGCTCTCGCTCCATCCGCATACGCAGGTGATGGATCTTTTCTATCCCACCCTCCGGGAGACCCTCACCATAGGCAGTGACCTCCGCTGCCCTCTCAGCTTCTTGTCCTAGGTCCCTGTCTCCGGCCACGAAGCGCGCCTTGATGAGCGCCTGCTTTTCCCACAGCTCGGAACTGGTCTGGTGATAGTCGCAAAAGGCATCCAAGGAAGTGACCAGGGGGCCCGCGTTTCCCGAGGGGCGAAGACGCATGTCGATCTTGTACACGACCCCCTCTTCCATGGGAGCCAAAAGAAAGGTCATGAGCTTCTGCCCGATCCGAATGTAATACTCATGAGCCTCTAGACTGGCCGGTGTGCCCCCGTCGCTCTTGGCCCCTAGAGGAGCATCGTAGACAAAAATGAGATCGAGGTCCGAGTGGTAATTGATCTCTCTTCCGCCAAGTTTTCCCATGGCGATAACCGCAAATGTCCCTTCTGGAATCCGACCATGCCTCTCCTCCACTTCGTGACAGGCGAGCCTCACGGCCCCCTCGAGACAGGCATCGGCGAGATCCGAAAGCTGTTCGATCACTTCCTCAAGCTCCAGTTCTCCTCCAATGTCGTGAAGACCAATGCGAATGAATTCTTCCGCCCGGTAACGCCTGAGAGAGTTGAGTTTGTCTTCCAGGTCGTCCTGCTCGTCCAAGTGAGTCACGAGCTCGTTTAACATCTCGTCCTTGGTTTTTCTTAACCGGCTGAGATCCACGCGGATCAAACTGTCCAGCAGTTCGGGACGTTTGAGAAAGAGATCGGTTAGGAACTGGCTGTTGGCGAAGAGGCTAATCAGGAGGCGCATGGTTCTGGGGTTTTCCGCTAGGAGAGAGAGAAATCCGGTGCGACCACCCACCCTGTGACTGAACTCGGCCAGATTGAAGAGGGTTTGGTCAGGTGAGCCGAATCGAAGGATCTCGGAGATCAGTGCCGGGCCCAATGTAGCCATGACCTTGAGTCTCCTGGGGCTAGGGGGAGAATAGGGGGTCCCGTCGCGCACCTCCAGGAGGGTACGGTAGGTCCTTTTGGTGTCTGTGAAGCCCAGCTTTTTTAGTTCTTCCAGTACCGACTCCTCATGGTCCAGATCGCTCCAGAGTTTTCCAAGATTGGAGGTCTTTTCGGGTTCCATTTCCTTTTGGGCACCGTAAAAGAGCCGCTCAAAGGCCCGTCTCACCAAGGCGGTATGCTTGTGATGGTCCTGCCAGAAGAGATCGCGTTCATCTTTTTGGGATCCCTTTCCGTAGTTCAGGCGACGGGCCAAGAACCGTTCCGCTTCTTCTTCCTTGGGGATGAAAAAGGAGTGTGCTTCCCGGACCATCTGAATCTTGTGCTCTACGTTGCGCAGAAAGAGATAGGCCTGGCTCAGGTTTGCCTTTTCTTCAGCAGGGATGAAACCATGGGCGGCAAGCTGGTCGAGAGCCCGGATGGTATTTTGACCCCGAATGCGTGCTTCGTATCCGCCGTTGACCAGCTGCAGGGCCTGGGTAAAAAATTCCACCTCACGGATTCCACCGGTCCCTTGCTTTAAATCCCGCTCCTTCCCACCGGGGCCCACGAGTTCATGCTCAATGCGTAGTTTCATTTCCCTCAAGTCTTCTACGGTGGTGTAATCCAGGTAACGACGGTAGATGAAGGGCTCCACTCCCTTGAGAAACCGTTCCCCCAACTCCCTGTCACCCGCTACCGGTCGGGCTTTGATGAGTGCGGCGCGCTCCCAGGACTGTCCCCAAGATTCATAGTAGAGCAGGGTGGAGTCCAGGGATTGAACTAGAGGGCCATTGCGCCCGAGGGGACGAAGGCGGAGATCCGTCCGAAAGACGAAGCCATCCTCCGTGATATCCCCCATGAGCCGGGTGATCCGTTCGGCCAATCGGGTGAAAAAGTCGCGTGGCCCCGTTTTACCTTTGCGTCCCCCTTCACTCTCGCCCTGATCTTGTTCGTAGAGGTAGATGAGATCTATATCGGAGCTAAAGTTCAGCTCACCCCCTCCTAGTTTGCCCATACCCAAAATAGTAAAGCCGTTTCGGTCCTCTGTCCCAGGAAGGCTAAGGTGACCAAAGTCAATTTCTAACTCGGAGCGGCAGCAAAGGTAGGCCATATGAAGGGAGGCCTCCGCTAGAGTCGTGAGTTCCCTCATGGTCTCGGTGGGCGAAGCCAAAGAGGAGAGATCCCTCGCACCGATTCGTAGCATTTCCCGTTGTTTGTGCTGACGCAACCCACTGGCCAACTGATCATGAGTGACGTTTTTGGTGGACAGGTAAGAAAGTTCCGACAGGTGCTCACCGAGGGTTTTCTGAGGGACTTTCACCGCCTCCAAAAAGACGTTAGGCCAGTCGGATCCCACACGAACCAGGATGTCACTCAGATAGGCGCTGCCGCCTAAAACACGAAATAGGGCGGGGAGATACTCGTTGGGTAGTTTCTGGATGGACCCTATCTCTGTGGCTTCAATGAGTCTAGGAAGATTGCATTGGGCAAGGGTAGGGGAGGGGCTCTCCTGGATCAGCCGCTCGATGCGCTCGCGCTCGGGAGGGGCCAATCCAGCTATCTCTTCAAGTCCGTTCACGCCTTGCGAATACTCCTTTGTTAGCATAATGCCGCGTTGATGGTGGTGCAACACTGTGCATTTGACTCGATTCGACGGGCAAGGTAGTAATGCGCTAGCAGGTTTTTGAGAAAGAGCTGTTTGCAGGCTGGTCAAAAAGATCTCAGAGGCGAGGCGCGCGAAAAATCGACGAGCGGAAGCGTACTTAGGCGGTACGTTGGAGCGAGGCGATTGAGCGCAACGAAGCATATGAGTCTTTTTCAGCAGTCTGCTAGGAATAGAGCCCCAAGCGGTATAGGGGGGCATCGACTTTAGGAGGACATGTATGAGCAAGGATCTACAGAATTTCCTCGCCATGGAAGAGGAAAAAAGGCCGGGATCGGTCATTCACGTAAAGGAGGCCATTAACCCCAATCGCTTTGAGACCATCGCTTTTCTGCAACAATTGGATCAAAGGGGCGTAGAGAAGATGGTCCTATTTGAAAACATCCTCACCTTGGGGGGGCAGCCCTCTCCTTTTCCCCTGTTCTATAACCCGTTTGTCACGCGCCAATTTAATGCCGATGCGCTGGGAATGGGCGAGCTTAAATCTCAGATGGATCTCGGTCTGGAGATCTCACGACGCGAGTTGCAAAAGGGCGAAACGGAAATCGTGGCCCCCGAGAAGGCCCCCTGCAGGGAGGCCGTATTTCGAGGGGAGCAGGCAGATTTGAGGACCCTTCCCATGCCCATGCATCACAAGGACGATGCGGGTCCCTATTTTACCATGGCCTGCGTCATGAAACGCATGGAAGACGACTTTTATGACATTACGTTTACCAAGAACATGTTCTACGGGCCGAGGAGAACGAGTTTCTCCGCCCACGTCCATCATCACCTGGAGACCATGGTCACGGAATATGAGAAGAAGGACAAAAGGGCCCCGGTGATTATCGTGCTCGGACACCATCCGGCCTTTTACCTCTCCTCGTGCAGTATAACCCCCTTCGGTAACAACGATTACTTGACTGCCTCGGCCTTTCTCCAGGAACCGTTGCGCCTCACCCCATCGGAGACATGGAAGGATGAATTTCTCGTGCCTGCAGACGCTGAAATCGTCATCGAGGGGGAGGTAGTACCCAACGTAAGGGAATCCCAAAACCCCTTCGGCGAGGTCATGGGTTACTATCAGGGACAGATGAACGTCCCGGTGATCGAAGTTACGGCCATTACCCACAAGAAAAAGGCCATCATGCAGGATATTTGGGCGGGCCAGATGGACCACTGGCTGTTGGGCGGGATACCCAAAGAGGCTAGCGTCTACAAGATCATCAAAAAAAATATACCTGGCATCAAGGCCATCCACCTCCCACCCTCGGGTTGTGGCCGGACCATTTGCTACATCTCCATCAAGAAAAAGTTTGACAACGAGCCGCGTAAAGCCGCTATGCAGGCGTTTGTGGAGATGCCCAACCTCAAGCTGGCTGTGGTGGTGGACGAAGATGTGGATGTGTTCACAGAACGAGAGGTCATGTGGGCGGTGGGCACTCGAACCCACTGGGACAAGGACCTGGAGGTCATACGGCAAGTCCAGAACTTCCGCCCCTGGTTGGGTGACGCCGTGGCCATAGTTGACGCCACGAAGCCACTCAAAGGGGAGTTCCCAATACGCAATGAAGTCCCTAGGGATGCCCTGGAGCGGGTGGATGTCAGCAAGTATGTTAAATGAGTGATTAACTCCCATCGGTGCTGTAATAGCACTATAGGTTTCTAGCCTAGTACCCATGCCGTTGACGCATTGGGACCGCCTTTGTTAGGCTACCCGGTGATAGAGCCCTACGTTTTTATGCCGTGATCGCCATCCTATAGGAGGGTCAAATGTTAACTAGGGAACAGAACGGACTTCTGTGCAGGAC
>JACZQL010000141.1 GCA_022545745.1 Deltaproteobacteria bacterium
TATCAGCCCACTGTGGGTGAGTCAACTTGCCTGGTTTTTTGCATGATGCGGAGCATCGAATCGTGGATCCGACCATTGGAGGCGAGGGCTTCCTTTTTCCATATGGAGAAGGCATTTCCCGAAAAATCAATCATGGTTCCGCCGGCCTCTTGCACCATGAGACTACCCGCAGCGGTATCCCATGGGTTGAGGCCGAATTCCCAGAAGCCGTCCATGCGCCCGCAAGCGACGTAACAGAGGTCAAGGGCTGCTGACCCGTTACGCCGAATGCACTGACAGGAAAGCATGAAATCCTTAAAGAAGGAGATATAGAAATCAACCTTTTGCCTTCGGTCATAGGGGAACCCTGTGGCCAGGAGCGCTTTCCCTAATTCTGCCTCCTTCGTAGTGTGAATCTGCCCCCCGTTTAGAAAGGCCCCCTGGCCTCTAACGGCACTAAATTTTTCTTCCTTGATGGGGTCATAGACCAGGCCGAGGATGATCTCTCCAGCGTATTCCAGAGCGATGGAAACGCAGAAATGAGGATAGGCGTGAGCAAAGTTGGTGGTCCCATCCACAGGGTCAATGATCCAACGGTGCTCACCTTTTTGTCCGACAATGTTCGTCTCTTCTTCCGCGAGGATGGAGTGGGCGGGAAAACGCTTGTGCAAGATACTCACAATGCGCTCTTCGGACTGGTGATCAATGGTCGTGACGAGATCGATGGAGGACTTGTACTGGATCTGCTTGACCTGTTGCCAACTATCGCGGATGAGGGACCCTGCGGCCTGAGCCGCCTCCTCGGCGGCAGCGACGAACTGCGAGATGTCATTTCCTGGTGCCATTTTGAGTTTTCATCATGCAGGTTGAGATCGAAAACTGCAACCCTTACCCGGCTCCATGTCGGGGCGAAGGGAACCCGCAGGAAAATGAGCAACACTTCTTAGCTGAAAGCTGACAGCCGAGAGCTGATAGCTCTTAGCGCTTTGCACCTTTTGTTTGACCCCACCGCTGTTATCTATTACTCTTCTGCTTTGTATGGCAGGATGGAATTCAGCAAAGGTTCGGTCCTCCATGGTCCGCATCGGGTCCGGGATTTCTGCCTTTCGTTCCTTACCTAAGGTCAAGGGAAAAAGGCCGGCAGTCATTTTTCTCCACGAGCGGTACGGTGTCCAGCAACATACCAAGGATCTGACCTTCAAGCTGGCTCAGGCGGGCTACGTGGGGCTCGCACCCGATCTCTTGTCCCGTTTTACCGGTGATCGGAAGGCCTTGGAGAGAGGTGAGGCGAGGGTGGAGCTGCGCGATGATGAAGTCGTCAATGATTTAAGCGAATCGATCGATTATCTAAAAGGTCTTCAGGCTGTTGACGCTTCGAGAATTGGGGTCGTGGGGGTTTGCCAAACGGGTCGCTCCTCGTTGTTGTGCGCTGCCCATCGAAGGGACGTCTCAACTTGCGTTGTTATTTATGGAGCCGTAGGAACCAGGGAGTGGGAGACCAACGAGCTCGGACCCCAATCCATTAGCAGTCTTGTTGAGCGGCTCACCTGTCCGCTGTTGGGAATTTTCGGTGAGGCGGATCATATTATATCAGTGGACGATGTTCTCCGCTTTCGTGGCCTTCTCGAACAGTACGAAAAAACCTATCACATCCGCCTTTACCGTGATGCCCCCCATGGCTGGCTGAATGACACCATGCCAGGGAGGTACCGCAAGGAGGCCGCCCAAGATGCCTGGCGTTTACTCCTCGAGTTCCTGGGCAAGACCCTAAAAGGACAATTGGATGGAGACAGGGTCTATTCGACCTTCGAGAGCGATGTCTCCACCAACTATGACTATAAGAAAAACGTAAGGCTGGAGTAGGGAGAGGGGCATGGGAGACAACGATCTTTGTCCGCGTCTAAGATATCTCGATGTGTTTCCTCTTCCAAAAAAGGATGGAAGGCCAGTGTTCGGGCTCAGGGATCCCCAGCAAATCAGCCCGCATGTCCTCTGTATTCCCCTTGAAGTTGCCTTCATGCTTCAGTTTTTAGATGGGACCCATACCATTGAAGAAGCCTGCGCAGAGTTTAAACGGAAAGTGAATCAGGAATTTCCCCGCGAGCATCTTGTGCAGGTGGTACAAATGTTGGATCAGTCCTACTTTTTGATGAACGAGACTTTCCAATCTCACTTCACCGGCCTCGTGGAATCGTTTCAGCGGGCAGACGTACGGGAGGCGTTTCATGCGGGGAACGGTTACTCGAAGGACGCAGTGGCTCTCCAAGAGACGTTATCCAACTTTTTTGCTGAGCCAAAGGGTCCGGGTTACCCCAACGGTGCGGTCGGGAAACGAGACATCCAGGGTATGATTGTTCCCCATATCGACCTCAGGATTGGAGGGTATGCCTATGCCTGGGCATACAAAGAGCTGGCTGAAACTCAAAGGCCAGATATCGTTGTGGTTCTAGGCACGGGGCACAACGGCCTTAAGAATCTTTTTTCCCTTACCCGAAAGCCCTTTAGCACTCCGCTGGGAAAACTCCAGGTGGATTCCGAGTTCGTGGAGCGCCTCACCTCGCTCTATCCCCACGACCTCTTTACGGATGAGTTCGCCCACCGCACAGAGCATACGATTGAGTTTCAAGTCTTGTTTCTGCAGATGCTGTTTGGAAACGATATTCCGATGGTTCCGATTCTCTGCTCCTTTGCCCATTGGATGGTGACGCAGGGGGAGACGGCGGATATGATCCAAGAGTTTGTGGCGGCCCTCAAATTCGCCATAGGCCGGGGTGGCCGGCGTGTCTGTTTGATTGCCAGTGCCGACCTGGCCCATGTGGGACCTCGTTACGGAGACAGGGAGGGGTTTGAAGGAGAAAGGCTGGAACGCATCAAACAGGCCGATCTCGAGATGCTGGCTTATGCGGAGAAGGTCGATGGCGAGGCGTTTTTAAATTATATTGAGCAAGAAAAGGACAAGCGGCGAATCTGTGGCTTGTCTCCTATCTATATCCTCCTCAAGGCTCTCGGGGTGCAAAAGGGGACAGTTTTAGCTCACAACCACGGTGAGATGGATGGCTCCGGCTCCGTTTGCAGTTATGCCAGCATGATATTCGAGTCCTAGGTAGGGGACTCACTGGATCAATGGGAGGGCTTTATTGTGCCTGGAACCTCTCAGGGTCCAACTCTTTTGCCCTCTTTCCATCTCTATTGAGGATCAACCTCGCCGCGAGGGCCCCGGTGGACGAGCTGGTTGTTACCCCATGACCGCCAAGACCGGCGAGCCAGAAGAAGCCCTTGGTCTTGCGGTCCCAGCCGATCACGAAGCGTCCATCGGAGGAGAAGGTTCGCAGCCCTGCCCAGCTTGTCTTGATGGGTACATTGGAAATCTCTGGGAAATAACGCTTCACCTTTTCAGCCAATAGTTCGACTATGGAATCATCGGTAGGGGGAATGCCCGGAGCCATTTCGTCTTGATCGCATGGGCAAAGGAGCAGTCCGCCTGAGTCAGGTCGAAAGTAGAAGTCATGGGAGACGTCCCAAACAAAAGGCCAGTGGGGGTCAACCCAAGAAAGGGGAGGGGTCACGAATAGATGTCGGCGCAGGGGACGCAAGGGGACTTTAGCTGCCCCTGCCATCTGTCCGATCACGCCCGCCCATGCCCCGGCGGCGTTGATCACGGTCTCGGTATCGATCCGTTCGTCTCCCACCACAATACCTGTCACTCTTTCGTCCTTAACGTTGATCTCACGGACCGGGCTGCCATAGCGAAATTCGGTCCCCATAGACATAGCCGCCTTGATATAGCCAGTGAGGAGGGCATGGATATCAACCACTCCGTCCGTAGGACACCAGACCGCTCCTTCCAGGTCTGTTCCTTTTATGACCGAAACATATTCCTCAGCCTTTTGTCGTGACCACAATTCCACTTCGATGCCTCTCTCCCTGGCCCTATCAGTATCTCGGATCAGGTTTTTCCAAGCCTCACCTTTGCCAAGAAGGAGGGATCCTTTTTGCTCAAACATGACAGGCACCGGCCAGTCGGCGGGAATGCTACGTATAAAGGCCGCACCTTCGTAGGCCAGAGCAGCCGTGGAAGGCTCGGAGATAATCTGCCGAATCATGGAGGCATTGCGTCCGGAGGCATGGACACCAGCCACCCGTTCCTGTTCTACCACCATGATTTTGCCTGCACCGCTACGGGCAAGGTGATAGGCGGTGGCTGCCCCAGCAAATCCAGCGCCGATGATCACGTACCGGGCTGAGGTCATCTGGTACTCCAGGGTTAGGGAAAAATTCTCTTTCCTGTTCCATCTTCCTCTAGAAAGATGGCCTTGACTGGGCAGAGCTTGGCGGCAAACAGGATCTTCTCGTCTGTATCCCCGTTGGGATCGATCACCTCGGAGCACATCCTCTCGTTCATCTTAAATACTTTGGGAGCAACCTCCACGCACTTGCCGGTGCCGTCACAAATACCTTGATCTACAGTAACCTTCATAATTTCTCCTTCCCTATTGAACTCGACTTAAACGTTTTATATCCCAAATGTTTCCTCGTTGCTAGGTAGAGACGTGTCATTCTCTCCTGTAAGTCGTATAATAGTATTAAGTTACGATACTTGCTTGGAAAAAATCGGCGTTGAGTAGCTTATTCAACAAGACCCATGCCTAGCAGTTCGAGCCGTAACCCCCGGCTTGAGCCAGACCTTTGTCCTGCCGCTTTATGGACGGGACTCGGCTGCTCAGCCTGATCGTAAAAACATTGAGGCCAGAATGAGAGTCGGTATCGTCGGTTTCAGGGGAGCAGGAAAATCCACCGTCTTTAACGCCCTCACGGGTCTCGGTGCCGGCCGCCGGAAGAAGAGCAGTAAACCTCAACTGGGGGTGATCAAGGTTGCCGACCCCCGGGTGGAAAAGCTGGGCGGGATCCTCAAACTCGAAAAGACAACCCACGCAGAAATCACCCTCGTTGATTTTGCCCCCGGAATGGGTGAGAGGGCCCTAAATCCCAAGACATTTCAGCAGTTGAGAGAGGTCGATGCGCTGGCCCATGTCGTAAAGTGTTTTTCCGGTCCCCTCGACCAAGCTCCGCAATCTCCATCAACGGCCATTCAGGACTTCGAATCAGAGCTAAAGCTCACGGATCTGGTGGTTATTGAAAACCGTCTCACAGAGTTAAAGAAGGAGGAGGGTCTAGCACGGGAAATGGATCTTTTGGGGCGCTGCAAGGCTCAACTAGAAGGAGAAAAGCCCTTGCGCCGCCTCTCTCTTAGTGAGGAAGAGATTAAAAAAATCGCAGGTTTTGGTTTTCTCAGTCAAAAGCCCCTGTTACTTGTACTCAATCTAGGAGAAGAGGATGACGCGAAGCCCTTACCAAAAGCAATGACGCGGCAGCTAAAAAAAGAAGGTCTCTTGGCAGTTCCCCTCTCCGGTATGGTGGAGATGGAGTTGGTGGGGCTTGAAGAGAAAGAACGGCTGAAATGTCTCAAGGACCTAGGCTGAGACGAAACT
>JACZQL010000142.1 GCA_022545745.1 Deltaproteobacteria bacterium
TTGTCCTCGCCGTAAAAGATTTCCCCCCGGCCCTCCGTTTCCTTGAGTCCGATGAGGTAGCGAAGCAAGGTGCTCTTTCCGCAACCGCTGCCGCCCATAATAATAAAGACATCGCCATGTCCGATAGTGAAATTGAGATCGCGCATCAGGACGAAGCTGCCGTACGCCATGGTGAGGTTGCGAACGGTGATATGAGGGGTCGAGTTTTTTACCTCTGCTGACTCCATTGTCTTAAATCCCTAGGACATAGAATATGACCGCGAACATTCCATTAGCGGCAATGATGAAGACGATCCCGGTGACCACAGCGGAGGTGGTCGCATCGCCAACGGAGGAGGCGCTGTTCCCACACTGCAGGCCCCGCAGGCAGCCGGAGATTGCAATCAGGACGCCGTAGACGGATGCCTTGAACACACCCCCAAAGAGATCCGCGAGCTTGACGGCACCGGCGGTCTGTTGGGCATAAGTGGTCCACGACAGGTCGAGCATCCCAAGCCCCACCACCGCGCCACCCAAAATTCCCATAAGATCCGCGTACAAACAGAGCAGGGGCATCATCAAGATCAGGGCCACCATCCGGGGCAGCACCAGGAATTCCAGTGGAGAGAACCCCATGGTAGTGAGGGCATCAATCTCCTGGGTCACCTTCATGGTCCCGAGTTGTGCAGCATAGGCCGCACCCGTCCTTCCCGCCATGATGATACCGGTCATCATGGCCCCCATTTCCCTCACCATGGCAATGCCCACCAAGTCTGCCACGTAGATCTGGGCGCCAAACTGTTGCAGCTGTACGGCCCCGACGAAGGCGAGGATGGCTCCCACCAGGAAGCTGATCAGCGTGACTATAGGCAGGGCATCGGCCCCGCAGCCCTGGATAAGAAGCATGAGGTCAGAAGTTCGGTAACGTGCCTTCATGCGCAGCATTTTGAAGAAGGTGAGGGTGACCTCTCCTAAAAAGCTGAGCAACACCAGGAGCGCATTCCCGGTACCGATGGTGGCCGTTCCCACTTGTTCGAGGAAGGAGCGTTGGGTGGATGGAGCCCGGGCCCCTTCCTTCTCCGGCACCGCCTCCGCTAGCTCCAGGAGGCGCCTGACACCGGAGGGCAGGCCCTCGCGGTCCATTTGGATCTGCTTCCGGGTGCTTTGGTCGACCACTCGCGTCAAAAACGTGAGAAGCCCCGAATCCCAGTCGGTGATTTCCTGGGTGTCGAAGGTGATCCGTCGAACTGGTGGGTGGGATTCGGTCTGATTTTGCACCTCGTTGGACGAAGGCAACCCATCCTGCATTAGCCAGCTCCCGGCAAGCCGGATTTGAAGTGTGTCGTCGCTTGGACGGCTGAAGCTTATTTCATAGGCCCCGGGCATCTAAATCATCTATTCGTTAGTCCGTTAACTGCAACCATCGGCATACTGAGGCATAAGACCTTTGTCAAGCTCGCCCAATCTGAGTGTGCAGCACCCGTTCTCGAATGGTTAACCACGAGTATGAAGCTCAGTTTCGGAAGACGCCCAGTGTTATTTCGCGGCAGAACTGCATGACTTCCCATTGGGTGGGGCCGCAATCGGGACATAGCTTGATGGGGAACGTCATGGAGTCGGTATGGATCACTCCTCCGGTGGGAAGGTAATGGGAATGCTGGCCGCAAAAACCGCAGACGTAGGATATTTCGTTAGACTCGATCATATTGCCAGTTCACCCCGTGAAATAATCTTTTCTTCAAAGCGAATAAGACTCATCTAGCGGGTATTTCACGGGGTGAACGTTAGTACGGGGCAGGGTATCAGGCAACTCGTAAAATTACTGGTTTTCCGACCAAAATGTACTGGTTTTTCATAGGAAAGGTGGTTCTTTGTCGAAAACCCTATATATAGGTAGGGAAAAAGTCCCCTTGACGGGCTTATGTTGAATATTAAGGAGGCAGTTCAAAATGGACCAGCACCAAGTGGTTTTCCTCATCGACGTGGACAACACCCTCCTCGACAACGACCGGGTGATTGCCGATTTGATGGGCTACCTTGACCACCAAGTGGGTCATGACTGTCAGAAGAGGTACTGGGCGATCTTCGAGGAGCTACGTACGGAGCTTGGCTATGCGGATTACCTGGGGGCACTTCAGCGCTACCGGGTTGAGCGTCCACGGGATCTCCGTATCCTCGCGGTATCCTCCTTCCTCACCAATTATCCATTCGCCAACCGCCTCTTCCCAAACTCTCTTGACGTCATTCATCGACTCAGGCGTTGGGGGCTGACCGTCATCCTTTCGGATGGGGATGTGGTTTTTCAGCCACGTAAGATCGAACGCTCAGGTCTTTTCGAGGCGGTAGGGAAAAACGTTCTCATCTATATCCATAAAGAACTTGAGCTTGACGACGTCGAGCATCGCTACCCGGCCAAGCATTACGTCCTAATAGATGACAAAATCAGAATCTTGACGGCGGTCAAGAACGTTTGGGGCGGGCGCGTCACTACCATCTTCCCCCGCCAGGGTCACTATGCCCTGGACTCGGAGAGTCTTACCAAGTTTCCGCCCGCAGATCTTAGCATTGAACGGATTGGCGAGTTACTGGATTACGATCTGCCGGCCCTCCTCAACGCGGGATGTGGCAATTGAAGCGCTAACCCCGATCCGACATTCATCGGCACTGGAAATCATTTCTGACGCCCACCGGATCAAAGCCGGCCACAGGGGGTGCCATGAATGAGAAATTCATCTCGGGTGAAGTTCGGGAGCTGCAATCCATAGGGCTGCAAACCCGTGCAATGTCCAGTCCTGACGACTTACAGCGGGGTCAGTTTTTGTCGGATCGGGGCTAAGAGTCCCACACGCTGTTCTGTGCTTGATCTCGTCAATCAAATCTCACTTCAAGTGCGAACTGAAGTTACTGCTCTGCACTCATCACTGTCTCTGGTGGAAGTTTTAGAGGAGAAACAGAACGCAAATCGTGTTAAAAAAAACGAAATTGTCTTGACAGGTTAACGAGCAGAGATTATTCTATTTTTTAGGGAGAGAAATGAAAATCGAACCGTTTGACAAAGTCGATCTGTCCACGTGGCGCTCCTGGGGCCAGGACTACGTGAACGTCAACGACGCTGGTCATCTCGAAATTCTGCCGACCCGCGACGGTGTGGGAAGAGTCGACCTTTATGATCTCGCAAGCGCGCTGCAAAAACAATCGCAGAGCCTGCCCGTTCTCGTGCGCTTCCCACAGATCATCGATTCTCAGATAGACAAATTGCACGAGGCCTTCCAAAGTGCCATGAGGACGTTCAACTACAACTCCTCATACACGGCGGTCTATCCCCTCAAGGTGAACCACAGCCTGGCCACCCTGTCGCGAATCTGCAAGACGGGTAGCAAGTACAGCTTGGGACTTGAGGTGGGGACCAAGGCTGAGTTGTGTGCAGCCCTTTCGCTTCTCAAGAAGGGTCAAGGCCCTATCATCTGCAACGGATTTAAAGACTCTGCCTATCTGGAGCTGGCCTCGGTGGCGGCTAGTGCGGGTTATGAAGTGGTGGTGTTGGTGGAAAGGGTGCGTGAGTTTGAGCTGATCTGTGATTCGATTGCCCGGGGGTCGGCGGCTCCTGTTTTGGGAGCCCGGGTGAAACTCCATGCCAGTGGTACCGGCCGATGGGAGGATTCGTCTGGGTACCTTTCCAAGTTTGGGCTCACGGTCTCTGAGCTCATTGACGTGACGCGTGTGCTCCGTGACGCAAAACTGCTCAACGCGCTTCAGGTATTGCATTTCCATCTGGGCTCGCAGATCACCAACATCCGAAAATTCAAACAGGCCCTGCAGGAGGCCCTCCGATTCTATGTAGAGCTTAAAAAGATGGGAGTTCCACTGAGGAGCCTGGATGTCGGCGGGGGACTCGGAATCGACTACGACGGGAGCAACAGCTCTTCGGATTCTAGCGTCAATTATAACGTTCAAGAATATGCCAACGATATCGTTTACACCAGTAAGGAACTTGCGGAAAAAGCGCGTATTGAGGAACCCAATATTATCTCCGAGACGGGTCGGTTCCTCGTGGCTCACCACGCGGCACTCTTGATCGACCCACTGGAGCTTCCGCAGCGAGGCCAAAAACCCCACCGGGCCAGAGGGCGGACGTCAAACGTGGATGCGGTCAACGAACTGGAGGATTTGGCGGTCGAGATCAATAGCAAGAACTGGCGCGAGTATTTGCACGACGCTTACCAGAAGAAAGACGAGATGCTCTCAGCCTTCTCACTTGGATTTCTCTCCCTGGAGCAGAGGGCCCAGGCAGAGTCTGCTTTTACCAGGGTGGTGGAGCTGGCCAGCCGGTATGCGAGAACGGGACGGTTCGATAAGTCGGAACAGGTGGTACTGGAGAGAATCTCCTCCACCATTTTCCCCTTCAATTTTTCTCTGTTCAAATCCATTCCAGACTGTTGGATCCTGGACCAGCTTTTTCCCATCATGCCGGTATCCAGATTAAGGGAGGTCCCTTCCATAAAGGCGATCATCGCAGATCTGACCTGCGACTCAGATGGGGTCATTGATAAGTTTGCCCATCCCCGTGAGATCAAGTCCACCATTGAGCTCCATAGTGAACCCTGGTCGGATTCTTACTCACTCGCCATCCTTTTCGTGGGTGCCTATCAGGAGGCCCTTGGGAGTAGCCACAACCTGTTGGGTAGACCGGCTGAGGTGGTAGTGGAGGCGGATGCAAAAGGCGGGTTCAAGATTCTCGATATTAAAAAAGCCCAGACCTGCCGGGAAATACTCACCGAGTGGGGCTTTAACGGACAGCTACCATCAAAGACGTCAAAGTCTCAACCACAGATTGTTGCCGCCGGTAAGGGCAACGACACACCTTCCGAGCCAGATGAAAGACTGAGAGTCGCTCTCGTTGAACTCCTGGATGGGAGCACCTATCTGAATCAGTCCGCTGCTGCGGATGAAGGCGAACTTTCCGTGCCGCAAGGCAAGGTAGTCGGAAAGGGAAGATAACCATCTTCCGTTCAAACACCCATCCACTCTTATCTAGCAACAACTCTTGCTAGCAGGTTGTTGATAAAAGCTGTTTGCAGGCTGGTCAAAAAGATCTCAGAGGCGAGGCGCGCGCTTAAAACTTAGCTATCAGCCGTCAGCTCTGAATTCTCTTGCTGCTAACTGCTTACTGCCTCCTGTCTGTCTGTTTTCGTGGTTGCTGCCTTCTGCTATCTGTTGACCCTTAACACTTAACACTGATCACTTGACTTAGGCGGTACGTTGGAGCGACTCTGCTTAGAGCGGGAAAATTTTCCCGGGCGATCAAGTGCCATCTTCATAAGCTCCTGCCTAAGCAGGCTGTTGGCATATGAGTCTTTTTCAGTAGCCTGCTAGCTCATTCTTGCCGATTGTTTACCTTTGCCTCGCTTGTCTCCCGTTGTCTGAGTCGTTTGCTGGTTCTCCAAAGGGACGCAAGAGGTCACCTCCAGGC
>JACZQL010000143.1 GCA_022545745.1 Deltaproteobacteria bacterium
CATGTGGAATGCCATTGGAGGGGGTAGGTAAATGGCCTTGGTCGTTCCCATTCCAAAATTAAAGGTATCAGGCCGATCCACAGGACAGACCGCCACACAGGCATTGCATGAGGTGCAGCGGTCGTTAACGTAGCGAGCCTGCTGCGTTATGGTCACGTTGAAATTCCCTGGCTCACCGGAAATTCTTTCGACCTCGGCCAGGGTGAAGAAACGGATCCGTGGATTCTTTTTAATCCTTTGGAAATTGATTTCTAGGCCACATGCAGGCGGACAGAGCTTGGGGAAATACTTATTGAGTTGCGCTACCCTCCCTCCTAGATAGGCCTCCTTCTCCACGATGAGAACGTCATACCCCGCCTCTGCTGATTCCACTGCGGCTGTGATACCAGCGATGCCGCCACCGACTACGAGGATGCTCCGATGAACTGAGGGGACCGTCTCCGCTGAAGACACCCGATTGTTCATAGGCTCTTGAGCCATGATCACTGAGTCTTACCCCTTTCAATTGGGAGAGGGGGGCCGCATGGCTAGGAAGCTACCAACCCCCCAAGAAATTTACGCGAAGTTGGTGAGGAAGGGAATCTTCTGCAAGTGCCACTCACCGGTTTTCGCGTCATACCGGGAGTTGGTGAATACCTTCCAGTTCTGTTCATCCATCTTCGGGTAATCGGCTCGGTAGTAATAACCAGGCCAGCGAGTCTCCTGCCTGAAGAGCATATGCCGGATGTGGGCGTCAGAACACCATACCCGGTCCCACACCTCCCAGCAGCGGAGCAGGTCGTGGAGATCTCTGGCCGCTAGGTGCTGGAGATCTTCCTTGAAGACCTGGAGGCGCTCCAGTCCCTTAAGCAGCATGGCCTCAGTGGTGATGAACTGAGACCCCAGCCCGGCCACATACTCGTCCATGATCTTCTGGAGACGGTGGAGGGCCATCTTGGGATAGATGTAGTTCGGGTTGATGTCATCCCTGGTGGAAGAGCCCTTCCCTTTTTCGTAGTTCTCAAACGGCTTCCAGAGTTCGACCTTGATGGCTTCTACTTGATCTTGGTCGATGTTTGGGCTCGTTCCTTGGTCCAACACATAGGCCACCGCTGCTTTCCCTGCTAGGCGCCCCTCGGTGTAGGAGCCTGAGGAGAACTTGTGAGCGGAGCCACCGACACCATCCCCGGCAGCAAATAAGCCATTGACCGTCGTCATGCGATTGTAACCCCAGAAGTACTCCTTGGGTGCTACGTCTTCCGGACCGCTCACCCAGGCCCCAACGCCTGAAGCGTGGGAGCCCATGAGGTAAGGCTCCGTCAACACGACCTCGGTTGGAGTCTTGGCAGGATCGATGTTGTCAGACGCCCAGATCAAGGCTTGGGACATGGTCATGTCGAGAAAGTCCTCCCAGGCCTCCGACTCAATCTCGCGGATCTTCTTGGGGTCATTTTGGGCTTCCATGAACATCCGCTGCAGGGCTTCATCGGTTCTGAGGTAGAAAGGACCACCACCCGCCCTGAAGTCAGTCAGCATCTGGTGATTTCTCAGAGGCGTCGGGATCGGCTTATTGGTCCCGTACGGCGCCCACTCGTTAAGGAGATTGGCCCACTTATCCTCTACCAGCTCCCCTTTTGCATTCTTAAAGAGGGCCTTGAATAGCAGAAACCACATCCCGACCGGGCCGTACCCGTCCTTGAATCGCGCCACCACGAGCCGGTGCTCCATCTGGGTCATCCTGGCCCCTGCCTGGATCATGAGACTGTAAACTGACCCCGTGTTCCATGGGGCGTACCAGATCCGGCCCAATCCCTCGGCGTGGGCGTGAGGACGGAAAACACCTGTGGCCCCGCCGGCAGAGGATATGACGGCTTTGGCCTTGAAGACGTAGATTTTATTGTCCCGTACGCTGAAACCGACGGCGCCGGCGACCCTGTTTGGGTCCTTGCGGTCCAGGATGAGCCTGGCAGCAAAGATTCGCTCGTAGACATTGTTCTCGCCCACCGCGGACCTTGCGGCCTCGGCGACAATGGGCTTGTACGACTCGCCGTGGATCATGATCTGCCAGCGGCCCTCACGTTTGTAAGTCCCGTCTGGGTTCTTGAAGATGGGGAGCCCCCAATCCTCGAACATGTGTACCGATGAATCGACGTGCCGGGCAATGTCGTAGACCAGGTCCTCGCGGGAGAGCCCCATCAGGTCATTGCGCACATAGTGAACGAAGTCCTCGGGCTTATTTTGATTCCAGCGCATCCCCATGTAACAGTTGATGGCCGATAGCCCCATGGCCACAGCCCCACTTCGCTCAATGACAGCCTTCTCTACGATAATCACCCTAAGCCCCTTGGCCTTAGCCCACTGGGCGGCTTCAAAGGCGGCCCCACAGCCGGCCATTCCCCCGCCGAGAATCAACACATCGGTTTCGACGGTTTCAGTCTCTGGTTGCGTCATCCCTCATTCACCTCGCTTATTTAGTTTTGAAGATATCACGGGCAGCTGGTCCACCATCAGCCACTTGGGCTCGCCGCAGAGCATTTGGCTTTTAATATCCTCCGGGGTCGGAGGCAGAGCGTACTTGCCGGGATCAATGGAGCCCCACTGGGTCGTTCGTATAGGGTACTTGAAGCGCTTTGTCTGTCCGTCCCTAAACTTCACCGTCCACATAATCGAGTCGGTCCCTCTGAGCGGCGTGAGGCTCGCCCCCAACGGCACCACGTCTGCGTACCCCCGCATGTCGATAGCTGTCTGAGGACAGACTTTCACGCACGCGTAGCATTCCCAGCATTGGTCAGGCTCCTGGTTGTAAGCCTTCCCGAGGGCCTTGTCCAACACCATGAGGTCGGTCGGACAGATGTGATGGCAGGCAGGCCGGTCCAGGGCCTTGCAGCCGTCGCATTTATTCGGATTGACGTAGGTTGGCATATCTTTCCTCCTGGATTCTACTTTTCACCCTCTGCGTACTTATGGAGTTTCACCTCCACTTTTTCATCCAGCTTTGCATAGTAGTCCTTTAAGATTGTGAGAACCTCGGGTCGACTGAAATGATCAGGGACCTCCTCCTCGCCGGACAACATCCTTCTTAACATGGTACCGCTTAGGAGCAGCCTGTCCTCCTTACAATGAGGGCAGGTCCTTATGGAAGCGACCCCGTTGCACTTATAGCAGTAAAAGGTCCAGTCCATCTTTAGAGGTTGAAGTTCCAGAGAGTCTTTGGGGATCTCATCAAAGATTCGATGGGCATCAAAAGGTCCGTAGTACTCCCCGACCCCCGCATGGTCCCGTCCCACAATAAGGTGACTGCACCCATAGTTCTGTCGGAACACGGCGTGGAGTAACGCCTCGCGGGGGCCGGCATAGCGCATCTCCATGGGATACCCAGCCTGGATGCAGGTATCTTTGACAAAATAGTTTTCCACCAATGCGTTGACAGCCCTCACCCTAACCTCGGCAGGGATGTCACCAGGCTTGAGCTTTCCGATCAATTGGTGGATCAACACGCCATCGCAGATCTCTATGGCAACCTTCGCCAAATACTCGTGAGAGCGATGCATTGGATTCCTGAGTTGCAATGCGGCAACGGTGTTCCATCCCTTGTTCTGAAAAATCTCCCTCGTCTGTGCCGGGCGCAAATAGACGTCCTTATAGAGCTCAGGGTAATAGCTCTCGCTGAACACCTTCACCGTCCCGGCCAGGTTGACCTCACCTTGGGCCATCAACTTGGCCACTCCAGGATGCTGCGTATCGGTGGTCTTAAAGACCTGTTTACACTCATAGGTCTTGTCAATCGTGTATTTTTCCTGAACGGTCATGCTCCCCATGAGCTCGTCGGTTTCTTCGTCAGTCAAAGCAACCTCTTGGCCGTCCTTCAATCGATCCGCTTGCTCTCGGGGGACTGACAGAGTAATGGGAACGGGCCAGAAAATACCTTGGCTCGTCCTGTAGTCATCACAAACGCCCTTCCAGTCTTCCTTTGTCATGAATCCATCAAGGGGGGTAAAGGCCCCAATGCCTAACATGATGAGATCTGAGGTCTCTCTGGACGTCAACATGACTTGGGGCAGACTCTTGGCCTTTTGCTTCTCTTCTCTGAATTGGTCCCCCGTAAGGAGGAGAGGTTTCAGTTTTTTTTCTTTACCGTGTGGATTCACTAAGGCCATCTTGGTTCCTTACTATCCCGCATATCTCGACTTTAACAATTTCGAAAGGCTCCGCCCTTTCTGTTGCGGCAAATTCTAGACAACGAGGGCATAGAAGGCAAATAAATAATCATCTCGTTTACTATAAAGATTCGTTTATGGCTCAATCAACGGGTTTTATCACTCGTTTCACTTTTCGGCGGGGCTGGGTCAGGTGTTGTTGGGCATAGGCATAAGCAAACTCTCGAAAACGCTGGGCCACAGGGGAGAAGTACTTCTGCTTTCGGTAGATGAGTTCCATATGCCGAGTAAGGTCAAAGCGTTCAATGGCAATGATCTTGAGCTTGCCGAGGGTGCACTCATTCTCCACAGAGTATCTGGAGACAAAAGCAATGCCCAGGTTGGCCTCCACGGCCTTTTTTACCGCCTCGGTTCCAGGAAGCTGCATGACCATCCGTAATGTAACACCTGCCTCTTTGAGCCTGCGCTCTACGAGCTGGCGTGTTCGTGACCCCTGCAAGGGAAGGATACAGGGCTGGGGTTTAAGATCCTTCAGGGAAACCTTCGCAAGGGAGGAAAAGGGATGGGAGGGAGAGACGATGAGCTCCACGTGGTCAAGGCAGATCGGCTCCACTCCAAACCGACGGTCCTCAGTGGGGCCGCCGACAAGTCCCATGTCCACAACGTTTTGGAGAATCTTTTCGTAAAGCCATTCCGTTGACTCGATCTGAAAAATGACCTCCGTTTGGGGATAAAGTTCCTTAAAAGCCCTTACAATCCGGGGAAGGATGTACATGCCCCCGGTGGTATTGGCTCCGAGGATAAGTTTCCCCTTGGTTGCCGCGCTCAACTCATCGATAGCCCTTTCAGCCTCATCCTTTGCATGGAGTATCGAGACGGCGCAGCGGTAGAGGGCCTCGCCGGCCTGTGTCAGGCGGAGCTTAGGACCACCCCGTTCCAGCAAGGGGAGACCCAGATCGTTTTCCAGAGCCTTTACTTGAAGGCTCACGGCTGGCTGGGTGAGATGGAGGTCAGATGCGGCGGCCGTAAAGCTCTGCCGCTGGACCACTGCGTAAAAGATCTGGAGTTGATGGATGTTCATTGTCGGTTTTGTTTCGCTTAAGTGGCACCGTCGGGTATTCTTTCCGAAAAGGGAAAGGTTAACCCCGATCCGAAATTATTCCGCTCGTGAAATACTCCCTGATGAGCATCAGGCCTCGCCAAAGAGCTGCTTTTACCCCGTACCACAGAACGCCCTGTACGTGAGCCCCGTTCTAAGACTGCAGTTGAGTTGGAACGGGGTGAGTACGGGGTGAATGTTCTGGACCTC
>JACZQL010000144.1 GCA_022545745.1 Deltaproteobacteria bacterium
GTTGCGCACCTCGACCGAGAGACCCTCTCTTGTTCGCTCCTCTCTCTTCACCCTCTTTTTCGATTCCTTGAGGGGAGTGGATTTTTTCGTCCGCGTTGCAATCTTCGTTGCTTTTTTTTCCGTCCTCTTCCTTACTTTTTTCTTCTGCTTCTTGGCCAATGCCACCTGGGACCGTCGCTTATTCTTTGTTATTTTTTTTACTTTCTTTTTCTTTGAGACCCGGGAGGAGCTCTTTTTCTTGACCTCTTTGGGTTTTTTCTTCGATGCCGGGGCAGGCTTGATCCCAACGTCTAGGCCCCCACCACCAATCTTTTCCCCACCTACCAGATCAACCGTATAGACCGGATAAGAGACCGCACCACGGGAAGAGGCCTGGGGAAAGAAAAAAAGGGCCCCGATCATGACAATATGCAGGAGGCCGGAAAGAAAAACCCACCCCCACAACACACTACCCCCTTTCTCACGACGAGAGGATGGGGCGCCTTCGTTTTCCTGCTCGATAGGTGGATGCGGCTCCACGCCCTAACCTTTCCCTGGACGAGGGCGAGTAATCATTCCCAGCTTCAGCATGCCTGCCTCTTTGATCACTTCAATAGTTCTCATGACGATCCCGTAGCGGACATTCTGATCTGCTCTGAGATATACCTCTTTACCTTTCTGGAGTTTCCTGATTGCGCGAAGCTTTGTTTCCAGGTCCTTTAGTTTAATCGGATTATCGTTAAGATAGATCTTCCCTTTTTTAGTAATAGAAATAATCAGCGGATCTTCCTTGCCCGCAATAGCCCCGGCCTTGGCCTCCGGCAGATTCACCTGCACCCCTTGCTGAATAATAGGGGCCGTCACCATAAAGATTACCAGAAGCACCAGCATGACATCCACAAAAGGCGTCACGTTGATCTGGGAAATGGAGTCCCCATTTCGCCGACCAGAAAGGTCTCCAGCCATAATAGATTCCCCTTTCTGTGTTTTCTCTAACCTATCAATCAAATTATATCGACCACGGGGTTCAAATCCCATGGTCGACCAAAGGGAAGAGCTGCCGCCTCTCCCCTTTGGAAACCCGACCTGCCTGCGCAGGCAGGTCGGTAATGTGTCCGCGGCAAGCCACGGGGTATCCTTATAATACGCTATTTGACAAAATCACGCTCTGCAATGTTCAAAAATTCATGCGAGAAGTTGTCCATATCAGCAGCCAGGATCTTGATCCTGTTGGCAAAGTGATTGTAGGCTATCAGGGCAGGAATAGCAGCAAACAAGCCCGCTGCCGTGGCAATGAGGGCCTCTGCAATTCCGGGGGCGACAGCTTGGATGCTGGAGGTATGGGTCACGCTGAGGCCCCGGAAGGCATTCATAATCCCCCAAACCGTACCGAATAACCCTATAAACGGTGACGTACTGGATGTCGTAGCTAAAAAGGTAAGTGCCTTCTCAAGTTTGGTAATCTCCAGGGTTGTCGCCCGTCTCATAGCCCGATCCACGTTTTCGATCCCCCCCAAATCCGTGGTTAATATCTCACCATGCGGATTTTCTTTTTTCCTGCGGGAAACTCGAAGCAGCTCTTTGTATCCCGCACGAAAGACCTGGGCCACCGGACTCAACTTCAGCTCCCTACTATCATCATAGACAGAAGGGAGGCTTTGGCTATCCCAATAGATCTTGATGAACTCCGCCGATTGAATCTTGGCTGCACGAACCTGACGGAACTTGTAAAAGATGATCCCCCAACTGACTACCGAAAAGAAGACGAGGACGTAGAGAACTGCTTGAACGAGCGGGCCTGACCCCCTGACGAGGTCCAGAACCCCCTGTTGCCGCGTAGCCAACGAACTCGTCTGGGCTAGAAGCTCGAGAGACCAAAAGGAGGGCATTGTTTAATCCAGATACTTATAAAAAAGTATTATAATTGTTATACTTAGTCAACTGGATTTGTCGAATTTGTACCATAGCCCGGCGCTGGTCGTCACAAACTTCCATAAGGTTAACCCTATCGTTGCGGCTAAAACACGCTGAAGGCCGAGTGGTTATTGCATTGCAGGCAATTTAACCGGCGGTCCTGTAGCTCACTGGTCGTGAAGTCCAGAAACATGTCCGACATCGAAGAAAAACCCACCAATGACACCGATTTCGGAGCAATCATCTCCTCACATTCTGCAACGACAGGGTTAACATGATACGAACTGTCGAACAGCTCGACCTTGAGGACAAGAGAGTTTTCGTGCGGGTCGACTTCAACGTCCCTCTTCGCAATGGAAAAATAACAGAAACACACCGAATCGACAGGACCCTTCCCACCTTGCGCTTGCTCTTGACCAAGGCAAAAAAGGTCATCGTTGCCTCGCATCTGGGAAGGCCCAAAGGGAAGAAAGAGAGATCGTTGAGTCTGGCGCCCGTGCGAGACCACCTTGAACGTTCTCTGTCCTGCCCCGTGACTCTGGCACCCGACTGTATCGGATTAGAGGTAGAGAGTTTTGTGCGTGACGAGCGGCAACCCAAGGTGATCCTGCTGGAGAACCTGCGCTTTCATCAAGGAGAGGAGGCCAATGATCCCACCTTCTCCAGGACCCTCGCTTCTCTGGCGGATGCCTACGTCAACGATGCCTTCGGGGCAGCACACCGGGCCCACGCATCAACTTCAGGCATGGTAAAATATTTCCAGGAAAAAGGGGTGGGGCTTCTTTTCAAGAAGGAAATCGATCAACTCGGCCGTATACTATCTTCCCCTGATCGACCCTTTGTCGTACTCTTGGGTGGAGCCAAGGTCTCGGGCAAAATTGGCGTCCTGCAAAATCTGATTCAAAAGGTGGACAGCATCCTTGTGGGCGGCGGGATGGCGTATACCTTCCTCATGGCCAGAGGCATTCCCATTGGAAAATCCATGGTGGAAGAGGATCGCGTCCCCTTCGCGAGCGAACTCTCCGCCCAGTCGGTGAAACGCGGAGTGCAACTCCTGCTTCCTACCGATCATGTGACGGCGGAGGATATCGAGAGTGACAGAGCGCCCATTATCTCAGAAGGCAGTATTCCAAGTGACCAGATCGGATTGGATATCGGTCCGAAGACCATAGCCGGATACATCGAGGAGATACACAAGGCCAGGATGGTGCTCTGGAATGGTCCCATGGGTCTGTTTGAAAAGGAAAGATTCAGCCACGGGACGATGGCCATTGCAGAGGCCTTGGCCAGATGCGAGGCTATCAGCATCATTGCTGGTGGGGAGACCGTGGCAGCCGTCAGACAAGCCGGGGTGGGCGACAAAATGCATCATCTCTCTACCGGTGGTGGAGCCACATTGAAGTTTCTCGAGGGGAAAAACCTCCCCGGCATCCAGGCATTGGAAATAGCAGCATGAAGCCACCTTTAGTTATAGCCAACTGGAAAATGCACGGAACGCGAGCCGAGGCCGAAATTCTCGCTCGGCGGATCCATAACGGGATGAAGGATTTGAGACATGTGGAAGTGGCCATTGCCCCTCCCTTCACGGCACTTGCGACCGTTGCCGATGTGCTGAGGGGAGGTGAGATTCAACTGGTCGCGCAGAACGTCCACTGGGAAGAAGAGGGGGCCTTCACCGGAGAGATCAGCCCAAAGATGCTGCGAGAGACAGGGTGCACCTTTGTTTTGATTGGTCACTCAGAGAGGCGCCACCTCTTTGATGAGAACGATCAGATGGTATCCAAAAAAATGTCGGCCCTGCTCCGGGCAGACCTTTTGCCCATTCTCTGTGTCGGAGAAACACTGCGGGAAAGAAAAAAAGGAATGACAAGAAATGTGATCTCCCGCCAACTCCGAGCCGCATTGAAGGGTGTATCGAAAAATGCTATAGAAAAAATCACCGTCGCTTATGAGCCTGTCTGGGCTATCGGCACAGGCCTGACAGCTACGCCAGACGAGACCAGCCATGCTCACCGTTGGATTCGGAAAGTTATGACCCGACTATTTGGAAGCACCAAAGCCATGAGGTGCCGGATCCTTTACGGTGGTAGTGTACGCCCGGAGAACGCAGCGGAGCTGGCGAGAGCATCAGAGGTCAACGGCCTGTTGGTCGGAGGTGCAAGTCTCAAGGCGGGCGATTTTCTCAGGATCGTTAGTCAGTTTGTCTAGTCTATTGCCCTGTGCGCTTTGCGCTAGAGCAAATTGAGGGTTCCTAGGGATGACTTTTTTAATAACCATTGTCCATATCATCGTGAGTTTAGGGCTGATCCTGGTGGTGCTCTTACAAACCGGCAAGGGAGCGGAAATGGGGGCCGTATTCGGAGGATCCAGTGCTACGATCTTCGGAAGCAGTGGGGCGGGAAATTTCCTTACCCGGCTCACCACCGGCATGGCTATTGTATTCATGCTGACATCGCTCACCTTGGGCTATTTCTCGGGGCAAAAACCGTCCACCAGCATCTTTGACCAGCGGAGCTCTGAGAATCAACCCGCTGGCCGGCAATCCACCGCGCCCGGCAACGAATGGCCAGAGAGCCCATCAGTCCCCGTCCCAACACCGGATACCCCCTCCAGCCCTTAAGCTCGGTCTTCGGCAGTTCCCGGTTCACCGGAGCCCAGATGGAATGTCGAATGTGCGAGGATGGCGGAATAGGCAGACGCGCTAGCTTGAGGGGCTAGTGCTCGAAAGGGCGTGGGGGTTCAAGTCCCCCTCCTCGCACCAACATGCCAACCACTTGTTTTCTCAAGGGTTCTTGAATTAACACCTGATTAGGTTTCGGTAAAGGTTTCGGTTTTGCTGCTTTTAGGGCCGCTTTTCCGAACGTACCTTGTCCTCCAAGCCATCGCCCGTATCTGCTGAAAATCATCGCTCCCGATGTCCCGACGTATTCGGCTATTTGCTTCGGATTTTCCCTATACGATAGCTGCACGGAAATGAAAGTATGTCGTGTGTGATAGAAATCCCGATGTCTAATCTTCAGCACCGCAAGCGCCCCCTGGAAGTAGTGATCACCAAAGTTAAGGTGGTTGATGGGGCTTCCGTCCCGCTGAGTAAAGATGTAGTCCCCTGGCTGTGCTCTCAATGGCTTTATTTGCTTTAGGTAGTCGAGCACGTTCTCATTTAAGGTGATTGTCCGGTTGCTTGCCGTCGTTTTGGTTTCGCTTTCTTCGTACTCGGTGCGAGAGCTGTCGATTGACAGCGTTCCCGCCCGCAAGTCCAAGTCCCGCCAGCGGCGAGCTGTAAGCTCCGATGGCCGTGCTCCGGTCCAGAAAAGCGCATACAGGAACACACATCCGCTCGGCCACTTTGCCCAATGCTTGGCGAACATGAAATCTATGATCTCGTCGCGCTCGGCTTCGGTGAACGGATCGGGCTGTGGCGATACCGTTTGCGGCCACCACTTAGGGGGCAGATCGTCAAACGGGTTTCGCTTTATCACCTTCTCCGCCTTGGCATCTCGGAAAAAAGCCCGTAGCGTGGCGTTAATCGCGTTTTTAGCC
>JACZQL010000145.1 GCA_022545745.1 Deltaproteobacteria bacterium
CAAGTTGCTTTCGGCAATTTCTATGAGGTGGCCGCAACTCCCGCGACGGCACCGAATTGTCTTTCGAACTCATCGGGCTCCATCTTTGCCGCCGCAGCGAGGCGAAGTTTCATCTCGTGGTTTGCCAAGTCCGCCTTTTCCAAACGAATCATGTACTTGCGTGCTACGCGGTAGCTCTCACTGTTTATATCCACACGTCGGATGCGGGTACGCTGGGTGGCAGGGTCTATGAGCTCAGCAAAAGGCATTATTTCCAATCGACCTTCTTTCAGACAAACTAGACCACCGCCTCTAGATATGTCCTTTTCTGTCCCTTCTAATAAAGCCCTTACCGCACCATAACCCAGGGTCCGGGTATAGTCGACGTCGAAGGGTATTGGGGATGCAGACCTTAGTTCGTAGCCAATAGTCCTATCCACTATGTTCAGGGTCTCGCCCCTTTCCTTGAATCGTTCCTGTACCTTCCGCTTGAGGATTTTCTCCAAAGGTATCTCCTCAAGACGAATATGGCCGTGTTGATCGTAGCTCGGCACGACTCCCGGCAGGTTGGATAGCTCTTCCGGAACCAGCTTTTCTACGATACCCTCGGCAATAATGGCCAATCCTCTTTCCCTGCCCATTACCCGCCGCTTCAAGATGGCTCCTTCCAGTACTCCGCAAACCTGGTCGAGGGTTATAGTTTTCGAAGGGAATTCCTCGGGGATGATTGCCAGAGTTGCTCCAGCTGCCTTACCTATCCCCAGGGCCAGATGCCCTGATGACCGACCCATGGATACGATGAAATACCAGCGGTTGGTAGTCCGGGAATCCTCTATCAGGTTCCTTACTATAGCAGTCCCATAATGCCTGGCCGTCTCAAATCCGAAGGTTGGCATGTTGTCTGGCAGGGGCAGGTCGTTGTCAATGGTCTTGGGAACATGTGCAACGGTGATCCCGGGAAGCGCCTTGGCGATCTGTGCTGCCGCAAAGGCCGTGTCATCTCCGCCCAGCGTTAACAGGAATTGCACGCCGAGACGTTGGAGTGTTTCCGCAACTCGGCGCACACCCTCTGGACTGCGTGTGGGGTTCGTCCGAGAGGTGAGTAGAATGGATCCGCCCTCGAAATGAATCCGTGAGACGTCGCCGATATCCAACTCAACGATATGTTGGGTGTCCCCTTGAACCAGCCAGCGGAAGCCATGGTAGCAGCCGAGGACCTGGAGGCCGCGATTGCGCGCCTCGATGGTGGCAGCGGCAATGACCGCGTTGATGCCTGGCGCAGGGCCTCCTCCCACGAGAATAGCTAGCTTCTTCATGTCAATCGAGCGACTGAAAAATTGACGGAGAGTACGGGAGCAAGAAGCCTCAACGTCGATTGTTCATGGGCACATAGGCGCGTTTCTCCGCGCCTTTATAGATTTGCCTTGGCCGGGCGAGCTTCTGTTCGGAATCGAGCAGCATCTCTTCCCACTGGGCAACCCAGCCCGAGGTCCGGGGTATGGCGAAAAGCACTGAGAACATATCCTGGGGGAGCCCCATGGACTGGTAAATAAGCCCAGAGTAAAAATCCACGTTGGGATAGAGTTTACGTTTAACAAAGTAGTCGTCCTCTAGCGCAATGCGTTCCAATTCGAGGGCGATGTCGAGGAGCGGATTCCGTCCAGTGACCTGGAACACGGAATCCGCGGTTTCCTTGATGATTTTTGCACGTGGATCATAGTTTTTATAAATACGGTGACCAAATCCCATGAGCCGTCCCTCACCGCTCTTCACCATCTTGATGAAGTCATTTACCTTATCCTTCGATCCAATCTCCATGAGCATTCGCAAGACCGCCTCGTTGGCCCCGCCGTGCAGAGGACCGTACAGGGCGGCCGCGGAGGCCGCGACGGAGCAATAGGGATCCACTTGAGAGCTGCCCACACCGCGCATCGTGTTGGTGCTACAGTTCTGCTCGTGATCGGCATGAAGGATAAACAGGAGATCCAGGGCCTTCTCCAGCACCGGATTAGGTTTGTATTGGAGCTCGGTCATCTTGAACATCATGTTGAGGAAGTTGCCCGTGTAACTGAACTCGTTGACTGGATAAACATAGGGCAGCCCGAGGCTGTGTCGATAGGCGTAGGCCGCAAGGGTTGGTAGCTTTCCTAAAAGGCGGTAGGTCTGAATCCTGCGCGACTCTGCGCTGAAGATGTTTTTCGCATCGGGATAGAACGTCGAAAGGGCCGCCACGGCACTAATCACCATCCCCATTGGGTGTGCGTCGTAATGAAAGCCATCAACGAACTTTTTAATGCTCTCGTGGACCATCGTATGATTGGTGATATTCCAACTCCATTCTTCGAGCTGGGAACTGGTCGGAAGTTCTCCGTTGACCACAAGATAGGCGGTCTCGAGGTAGCTGCTCTTTTCGGCCAGCTGTTCTATGGGGTAACCCCGATAGCGTAGAATGCCCACATCTCCGTCAATGTATGTAATCCGGCTCTGACATGAGGCGGTGTTCATGAAACCAGGGTCGTAACTCATCAATCCAAAGTCAACTTCGGACACCTTGATATTGCGCAAATCCATGGCGTTGATGGCACCGTCCTGGATCGGCAACTCATAGCTTTTACCGGTTCGATTATCGACAACAGACAGCGTATCAGAAGCCATATTGATGATCTCCCGCCTTGTTCCCAGACCCTTTGCAATGATCCTTTTTAGAACATCCCACCTCGCCAGTCAACTTTTCCAATTCGATACTTGGTGCTTCTGTTTGCAGCCGCCATTGACTCAAATCTGGCGCATTGATGCCCTCACGCTCCCGCCGGATCCATGGTCCAGTTGACCTTCCAATCCTTTTTACGACACGAGAGACACACCACGGAAGCTGTCGGAAAATCAATCACTTGTTCACTTGAATTGCCATTGAGGAGCATAGCGGCAAGACGATTAAGATGTGGCAGGTGACCTACCACGATCAACGATCTGCCTGAGGCCTCGAGTTCCGCCTTGGTCAGCGAAGGATCGTCTTCAGGTCTCAGACCTTTGATTTCGCAAATTCCCTCACTGGGAATGATATTACGAGCCAAGATCTCGGCCGTTTGTTTCGCCCTCAGCTTGTCCGAATGAAAGATCCGCGACGCCGCCATCCCTTTCTTCGCCGCAGCCCGGGACACCCTATCCACCTCGTCCCGGCCCCGGCTACTCAACGGACGTGCCGGATCCTCTTGCTCCGCCTTGGCTTCTCCGTGCCTCACCAGATACAAATGCATAACAGTCCCCCCGGGTTTTCATCCTCACGAAGACCCCATACCACTGACTCCATACACAGTCCAATGTTTGATTCTATATGCCACTGCGCTTAGTCCGCAAACGCATGATTTTCAAGAAAGACATCGGCATCGTTCTGACTGAAAAAGACTAGGTAAACCTCCTTCACGCTCGTGCCAGAAGCGAGAAACTCTTGTACGGCCTTCGAACACACTTGGGCCGCCTCATCCAAGGGATAACCGTAGACTCCAGTGGAGATGGCCGGGAAGGCCACGGTCCTGAGCCCATTTTCTGCGGCGAGGGCTAGGGAGTTCTGGTAACATAACGCCAGTTCTTTTGCCTTCTCTTTCCCGCCCCGACCATAGACGGGACCCACCGTATGGATGACATATTTGGCAACCATGTTTCCCGCTGTCGTCATCACGGCACGCCCTGTGGGCAACCCGTCAGGATATTGATCACGGCGAATCTTCTCACAGGCCTGCAGAATTTCCGGACCGCCCGCGCGGTGGATGGCTCCGTCCACTCCCCCACCACCCATCAAAGAGCTGTTGGCCGCATTGACAATCGCATCCACTTTGTTCTTTGTGATATCCCCCACCGTGACCACAACGCTCCCATTGACAAATCTTTTCAACACTTCCATTAACGACCCTGAGTAGCCTAGTGCACACCGCCTCATTCCCGGCAATAAATGCAATTTCTATACCACGTCATTTCTCAAACCGCGACAAAAAACAACAAAAAATTGGCTGGATTTTCAGACCCGTCCAGGGGACAATGGGTCGTTTCGCGGAAGGGTGCTGAATTTCAAGTCCACAGGGGAGCATAGCGGAGCACAATGGCAGCGATCTTTGATTTCATAGGTATCGTTAATTCATTCATCTGGGGCCCTCCCATGATCATCCTGCTGATCGGGACTGGAATCTGGCTCACCTTGGGGACCCGATTTGTACAGGTCCGGCAATTTATACATGCCTGGCGCCTCACGCTTGGCGGGGCCTTCCGCAGGCGGCCATCGGGCCCAGAGGCCGGAGACATAACACCTTTTCAGGCGTTAATGACCGCTCTTTCAGCCACCGTCGGAAACGGTAACATCGCGGGTGTTGCCACCGCCATTTCCCTTGGGGGACCAGGAGCGCCCGTCTGGATGTGGCTAACCGGCCTCGTGGGAATGGCCACAAAATACGCTGAGGCGCTGCTTGGGGTGAAATACCGAGAGCAGGCACCGGACGGTACCATGTCCGGCGGACCCATGTACGCGCTGAAAAACGGTCTGGGTCTTTACTGGCTCGGCGGGATCTTTGCCTTGTGCGGAAGTATTACGGCCTTGGGAATTGGCAACATGGTCCAAGCCAATTCGGTGGCCTTGATTTTTCGCACCGAGCTAGGGATCCCGGTTTTGATAACCGGAATCGGCCTAGCAGTGTTTACCTGGTTGGTGATCATCGGAGGAATCAAGCGAATCGCCAGCGTCGCTGAGGTCCTGGTCCCAGTCATGTGCGTGGCTTATTTAATTGGCGGTCTTATCATTATCATCATCAAGAGCGCCGAAATACCCGCAGCCCTAAGTCTCATTTTTCAAAGCGCCTTCTCAGGACAGGCCGCGGTAGGGGGTTTTGCAGGGGCTGGGATCTCCCAAGCCATCCGCTATGGAGTGGCGAGGGGCATCTTTTCCAACGAGGCGGGCATAGGCTCCGCGGGGATCGCCCACGGCGCGGCGAAGACCCGCTCCCCTGCCCGCCAGGGTAATATCGCGATGCTCGGGGTCTTTATTGACACCTTGGTCATCAACACCATTACTACGCTGGCAATTGTACTGACCGGCGCTTGGTCCACCGGTCTAACCAGCACTACTCTTACCGCCCATGCCTTCAGCACTGTCCTTGGAGAGCTGGGAGGTTGGATCGTTGTCTTTGGCTCCGTGACCTTCGGTTATTCCACACTCCTGACATGGTCCTACTACGGTTTAAAGTGCACGGATTACCTTTTTGGGAGTAGGGTCTCCCTCCATTACCGTTGGTTCTGGTGCCTTGTCATCATCGTGGGGGCACTCTTTTCTGGTGACGTCGCGGGGGTGAAATTCATCTGGGACATAGCCGACACGGTGAACGGGGCGAGGGCAATCCCCAA
>JACZQL010000146.1 GCA_022545745.1 Deltaproteobacteria bacterium
ATCAGGGTGGGCAATTCGGTAAAGGGATCCATAAAGGCCGAGTCCGGATCCGGGAACAGGAGCATGTCCGATTCGTCAATGGTTTGAAATCCCCGGATGCTCGATCCGTCAAATCCAATGCCGTTCTCAAACAGGTCCTCGTTAAACTCGGTCATTGCAATTGAAAAGTGCTGCCAGAGGCCCGGTAGGTCGCAGAACCTTAAATCCACGATTTCTACCCGGTTCTTCTGTGCTAAGTCTAATACCTCCTTGGGTGTCATGTGATTACCCCTCTCTTTCCTCGATAGTTAGGATATTGGTACGCAAAACCCTGTAGCATATTTTTTCGTGTGGGGGTAGCCCCGGCCCCAGGACCTTATACGGAATAACCTCTTTCGTTGTGTTGGCTCAAGTCGAGCCCCTGGCGCTCATCTTCCTCCGTCACCCTGAGGCCCATGACTGCCTTGAGTATTCCCAGGATGATAAAGGTCCCCACGAGGGCCAAAATCCAGGTTGCGGTCACTGCGACAAACTGAATCCCGAGCTGACCGGGGTTGCCGAAAAATAGGCCATTGGTTCCGCCTGAGTTTACCGCGGTGGATGCAAAGAGACCCGTTGCCAGTGCCCCCCAGGTGCCGCCGATTCCATGGACTCCCACCACATCGAGGGAATCATCGTAACCCAACCTGGCCTTTAGGTTACAGGCGGTGGAACACAGGACACCCGCACCGATGCCAATGATGATGGCAGAGATAGGGCTCACGAAACCCGCCGCAGGCGTGATAGCCACGAGCCCGGCCACTGCACCACTGGCAGCCCCCAGGGCGGTGGGTTTGCCTTTTAACATCCAATCCATGGCTACCCAGGCAAGCACTGCCGCCGCGGCGGCCGTATTTGTGGTCACAAAGGCGATGGTGGCCAGCCCGTCAGCGGCCAAGGCGCTACCCGCATTAAACCCAAACCAACCCACCCACAACAGGGAGGCGCCGATTACACTGAAGGGAAGGTTGTGCGGCGGCATGGCCTCCCGACCATAACCTGCCCGTTTACCAAACATGATGGCGGCCGCTAGGGCCGATGCCCCGGAGCTGATATGAACAACGGTCCCTCCAGCAAAGTCCATAACACCCATGGCCCCCATCCAACCGCCACCCCACACCCAGTGGCAAAGGGGATCGTAGATAAAGGTGGCCCAGAGCAGAATAAAGACAATAAACGTGCTAAATTTTGCCCGCTCTGCGATTGCCCCGGTAATCAGTGCCGGGGTAATGATGGCGAACATCATTTGGAAGACCATAAAGGCCTGATGAGGTATCGTGGGTGCATAGCTGGATGGCTCAACGCCCACCCCCGTTAGACCGAACCAGGCTAAGCTACCAACGATGCCGCCCACGTCCGGGCCAAAGGCGAGACTGTAGCCCCACAGGACCCATTGAATGCTGATCAGGGCCACGATGATGAAGCTATGCATGATGGTGCCAAGGACATTTTTTCCTCTGACCAGTCCACCGTAGAAGAGAAACAGACCGGGGATGGTCATCATCAATACCAATGCGGAGGAGGTGAGAATCCAAGCCGTATCTCCTGCATTGATAGTTGGAGGAGGGGCCGCCGCCGCCAGGGCGAGGGCAGGAAAAAGGGTCATCAAGGCCAGAAGCGATAAAGCGCTCAGGAAAAAAGCGCAATACATCTTTGTTTTACTCACGGTTCAATCCTCCCACCATCAATCAAAGATAAAAAGTCAGGCCGAGATAAAGCTAGGTGCGCATCTGTGATTGCAATTGTTATGCCAGTGAGGTGATCTATATTTTTCAGGACTTTTGTTCCAGACCGATGATTTCAGGCTGAATAAAAACTAGGCACATGCTTAGATTTTAAGCACGGGCTACTAATTTATACGGCTGGAATGGTTGTTAAGACAGGCCTTCTTTTTCGCTGGGGAGGGCGAAATGGACGTCGCTCTCTTTAAATCCGATATGGGTGACTTCGGCTCCCATTTCACGCAAGTAGTTTACCGTCTCTTGAACTAATTGCTCTGGGGCCGAGGCACCGGAAGTAATTCCCACCCGCTCTATACCGTCTAACCAGTCTAGGTTGATCTCGCGATAGTTATTGATGAGGTAAGCCGGCACTCCCCTGGAGCGGGCCACCCGGCAGAGTTGGTTGGAGTTTTCACTGTTAGGGGATCCGATAACGAATATCAGATCCGCCGCACTGGATAATTCTTTCACGGCGTCCTGTCGGTTCTGTGTGGCGTAACAGATGTCCTCCTTGAGTGGGGTAATCATTTTTGGGAACCTTTGCCGCAGGGCTTCGATGATTTCCTTGGTATCGTCCACACTGAGCGTTGTTTGAGTCAAGACGGCAAGCCGATCCGGATTCGGGACCCTCACTTGTTTTGCTTCCTCGATGTTGGAAACGATCCGGATGCGCTCAGGTGCCTCGCCGCGGGTACCCACGATCTCGTCATGGTCAACGTGGCCGATGAGGATAACCCAGTACCCTTTGGCCACGAACCTGTTTATTTCGCGGTGCACCTTCTCTACCAATGGGCAGGTGGCATCTAGAATGACCTGAAGCTTTTTTTGATTGGCCTGTTCTCGCACGGCCGGGGAGATCCCGTGGGCGCTAAAGATCAGTTTGGCCCCCGCTGGGACTTCGTCCACGGATTGGACAAAGACCACCCCACGGCTGGTAAACCCATCCACAACATTGCGGTTGTGAACGATCTCGTGAAAGACATAGACGGGCGGGCCGTACTTCGTGAGGGCTCGTTCTACGGTCTCAACAGCCATCTCAACTCCGGCGCAAAAACCTCGGGGTTGAGCCAATATTACCTTCTTGACCTTCACAGATTCAGACCTCGATTAATTGAAGTCTGGATGATAAGAATAGGCCTGTCAAGCTGAGGTGTTTCATAGAAGTTGGGCCCCCTCGCCTTGCATTTCCTCAAGGGCCGATTCAGAGACAAGTCTCACGGAGGTATAGATGGAACGGCGAAGATTTCTTTTAAAGGCTGGAGGGGCGCTGGTAGGCGCGGGAGCGACCGTCATGGGCTGCCGTCAAGAGTCCAAGCCGAAAGCAGCTCCCCAGGTCATCACGAGACGCAAGCACCAGTGGCGCATGGTAACGACGTGGACCCCGGGCCTCGATGTCCTTCAGGGTAATGCCCAACGATTTGCGAGCATGGTGGAATCCATGAGTGACGGGGAGCTCAAGATCCAGGTCTTTGCGGCTGGCGAGTTGGTACCGGCCCTAGGCGCGTTTGATGCCTGCCAGCAGGGGACCATCGAGATGTTCAACGGCGCCGCCTACTACTGGGCCGGTAAGGAGCCGGCGACTCAGTGGTTTACGGCGGTCCCCTTCGGACTGAACGCACAAGGCCAGTACGCATGGTGTTATTCCGGGGACGGTTTAAAACTCTGGGAGGAGACCTATAAACCCTTCGGGCTCATTCCACGTCCTTCCGCCTCCACCGGTGTTCAGATGGGAGGGTGGTTTCGGAAAAAAATCAATGAGGTTTCGGATTACAGGGGTCTCAAGATTCGGATTCCCGGTCTTGGCGGCAAGGTAATGTCGCAGGCTGGCGCCTCGGTGGTTTTGACCTCTCCAGGCGATACCTACCTGGCCCTCGAACGAGGGGTGATCGATGCCGCAGAGATGGTGGGTCCCCACGACGATGTGAAGCTCGGACTCCACCAGACATCCCGGTACTACTACTATCCAGGTTGGCAGGAGCCCGGGTCGGTCACGGAGTTCGTATTCAATCAAAAGGCCTATGAGTCTCTGCCAACGGACCTTCGGCGCATCTTGGACGCCGCTGCCATGGCCATCAAGACCATAGCCTCCACAGAGTACAACGTGAAAAACGCCGTCGCGCTAAAAAAACTACGAACCGAATTCCAGAGTAAGGTAGAGATCCTCCAGTTTCCACCGGCGGTGATGAAATCCCTCAAGGGGCTCGCGGAGCAAGTGAACAAGGATCAATCTGAGAGGAGCCCCATGGCGGGTAAGGTCTACGCCTCCTACACCAAATTCCAGCGGGTGATCCAGGATTGGGGTCGCATCTCAGAAGGTTCCTACCATGCGTTGATCGCAGGCTAGTCAGTGACGAGTAACGAGGACTGAGTACTGAGCGAATTTAGCTATCAGCAGTCAGCTATCAGTTGTCAGCCCCAGAAAGGGGAGAAAGACAGTAGGCAGTATGCAGCAGGAAGTAAATACAGTGTTAAGTGTAAAGTGTTAAGGCCAAGAGTCAAAGAAAACATTCAAAGCTGACAATTTAATTTTGATCAATCCGGAATTCTTCTCTTAACACTAAAGACTTAACACTCAACACTTCTTAACTGATAGCTGAAAGCTGATGGCTGACAGCTAGAATTGCTCAGTACTCAGCACTCAGCACTTTTTACTGATTTGCGGCGCGCTCAATAAAACTTCTCAGAACTGAAAAGTAGGGATCCCCGCCCACGACGAAGGTGTTATTGTGATTGGCACCCCGGATGGTGTAGAATTCCTTGGGCTCCGGCGCTGCCTCGAACACCTTTTTCCCCTGGGCGAAGGGGACAATGTCATCCTGGTCGCCATGCAAAACAAGGACGGGTTGCCTGGCCTGTTTGATCTTTTCCAGGACGTCGTATTGGGTTCTCAGGAATGGGCCAATGGGCAGGAAGGGGAAGACCACCTTCGCCATCTCACGAATGGAACCGAAGGGTGACTCAAGGATCAGGGCAAGGGCATCCTCCCGAACGGCCAGGTGGACGGCTACAGCTGCCCCCAGTGAACGGCCAAACAAAACAATTCGTTTCAAGCCAATGTCCCTTTGAGTTCGAAGGTAGTGGAGCGCTGCCTCGGCGTCCTGGTAGGTTCCCGCCTCCGATACACGCCCCTCACTGCGCCCGTAACCGCGGTAATCGATGATGAAGATATGGGTTTTAACCTTCTCGTGGAGAAGCCTTATGTTTTGTAACCGGTGGCTGATATTGCCGGCATTACCGTGAAACCATAGCAGGGTGGACTCCCCTTCCGATGACGGAATGAACCACCCATTTAGCTTGACCCCGTCTTCGGTGGTGAAATAGATATCCTCGTAGGACAGTCCCAATCCTTTAGGGGTCCCGTCCATCTCGGAGGTTGGATAGAAAATAAAAGAGTTTTCCATCTGGCAGCTCCAGAGGAACAGGATGCTAGGGATGAGGAGGCCGAGTTTCAGGAACCTCCAAAATCGAGGCATACCGTATCCTGATCCAGGATAGATCTCCCGCACGCTTCTCGGGCTCCAGCCATGGTTTGGTTTTTAAATGAGGGTCTGGCTTAGGGGCGCTGGGTCCGTCGTTTGTTGCGACGGAGTTGCGATTCCATAGGTACACTAGTGCTTCTGTT
>JACZQL010000147.1 GCA_022545745.1 Deltaproteobacteria bacterium
ATTGTAAAGCCTATTCTGAAGATGAAACTACGCCCAATACACAAACGTGGGCAAATCTCTGGCATCTTTGTCGGAGCTGTCGGTGGCATACTAGCTTTCGGAGTTCTAGTAATAGCACTTAGTCTTATTGGTCAAGTGTTAGCAGCGCAGCAGTCAACACAAGGAACAACAGTAGGTGGAAACTTAGTAACTAACGAGTCTTTTACCGCAAATGCCACATTGGGTAGTGCAGGCACAATAGGCAACGCGAATAATATAGAAAATACTAAAGAAATTGTGAACATATGCCCTACAAACGTATTTGATGCAGGAAAAAATGGTCCGATTGTAAAAAATGAACGTGCATGTACTTTATGCAATCATTGCCTCGAAGTTTCAAATCCTGGTGATATCACTATAGAAGGAATTGATGATAAATTCATATTTACAATAGAAACATACTCTCTGCCTATTGAAAAAATAGTTGAAGCTGCATGCAACGCAATAAAACAATGGAGCAATGAAGTCAAAGACTTTGATAAATAAACTTTTAATTTTTTCTCTCCTACTAATGCTGTTATCCCAACGGCAATTTCGAGCAGGCCGAAAATAGCCAGGGGAGAACGGAGCCGGTCTACCACCCTGGAGATCAGGTAGCTCCCGAGGGCAAGGCCGATCAGGAAGGTAGCCAGCATGAGAGTGAAGGCATACGTAGAAGAACCGAGGATGAGAACCAGCACCCTTGTCCAGGCCACCTCGTAGGCCATGGCTGCAAAGCCTGAGAGGCCGTAGGCTATAAGCACAAGGAGAACAAAAGCCCCTATCGGAGCGGTCTGCGGTGACGATGGCCCGGTCGAAAGCGCCTCCTCATGGTTTTCGGGTACCTCTCTCCCACGTTCCAATATCTTGAACAGACCAATCAGGACGATACCGATGGTTAGGTTGAGAAGAACGGCGATATAGGTTGTCCCCTCCATTCCCCACCAGGGGAGGAAGAAAAAGCCTGCCCCGACCACTCCCAGAACGGCGCCGAAGGTATTGAAGGCGTAGAGTCGCCCGACGCCAAAACCTATCCCCTTCACTGTTTGAGTGTACCACTGGCTAATAACGGGAAGGGTCCCGCCCATCAGGATCGTCGGGATCAGGAGAATTCCTGTGGCCAGAGAAAACCTCAGAAGGCTGAATAGATAAAATGACGGGGAGAAGCCTTGTGCGACCAGGCGATAAAACGGGGTGAGGACTTCAAGAATCACCGGAAGCAGCAGCGCGTAGAGGCCGATCCCTACCTCCAGAAGACCGTAGGTCAAGAGGGGATTCGACATGCGACCAGCCAACTTCCCGAAGAGAAAACTCCCCAGGGCCAGTCCTCCCATGAAAGCCGTGAGGACTGCACTGACGGCAAAGATCGTGGAGCCAAACAATAGGGTAAGCTGCCGCATCCAGACGATTTCATAGATGAGGCCCGCCGCACCGGATAGGAAGAAGAAGATCGCCACCGTGGTTCGAGCCCCTCGCCTTTGTCTCAGATCGATCATTTGCGTGCACTTCACTCGCTAACAAAGTTGTAGCAATTTCAATGCCCTGTCCAGATTTTGTCCCGGCCTACTTGACCGCCCCATCAACGATCTGGGCGAATAACTTGTCCAGATCCTTTCCCAGTCCACCCAGCCCCTTGTATGGAGCAAGCAGTGCCGAAGGCTCCTGGTAGGTAACCACCACCTTTCTGCCGCGTTCCTGGACCATGATGCGGATTGGCACCGCAATGAAGGCATTCAGGTCCTTGGCATGGATCTTCTTTCCATAACGTGGGTGAAAGACCTCAAAGCTCTTGGACTTCTTGGCGTTCACGCCGACCATCTTCATCATCGCCTGGTGGTCAAGCTCCTTGAGCAAAACAAGTCTGTTGGCCGTAATGCCCTTCTTGATTTTCTGGACGGTTTGGTCAAAGCTATTGGCCGAGAACTTCTCAATCACACCCGAGACCGCCGATACCGGAGCTGCCAGAACGAGATGGGATAATAGCAGTAGAGCGGCGAAAAGGCCTACCAGGGTAAACTGTCTTTTAGTTTCATCAATCCTCTTCATTTTTGTCTCCTTTCAAGTGAATCTAGTTTTGAAAAATGCACAGGGCTAGTTCTTTCCTCTCATAAAAACCTCATCCCCTCACCGTTCAACACCTCCTTTCAGGGGTTCTCAGTCTGCTTCAGTGTAAATCGCTCATCCAGATAGAAACGCCTCAGCCAGGTCACGATGTCATCCATAAGCAAATAGGCTACAGGAATGGCAATCAGTGTCATGACCGTAGAGGTGATCAAACCCCCGCTGATTCCGGTGGCGATGTTACGGAACTGCTCGGTTGCTGGCGGCGGATTGATCGCCACCGGCACGATGGCGATCACGGTGGTGATGGTGGTCATCAAGACCGGCCGGAGTCTCAGCATGCTGGCTGTCCTGACCGCCTCTTCCCGACCCATGCCCAGGCTGCGCAGCTGCAAGACCTTGTCCACCACCAGGATGGAATTGGAGATGACAACTCCTGCGAGAATCACCATTCCCCACAGGACCGGAGGCGACCAGGCCATCCCGCGGAGATAGAGGGCCCCCAGGCTCCCCACACCTTCCAGGGGAATCGCCAGCATCAGGACCAATCCAATAGCAAAGGACCGAAACTGGATTACCAAAAGGAGATAGAGGCCTAGCAGGGCGATCTTAAGACCCACCTGGAGCTCATTGAAGGCCTGGAGCATGGTTCCCATGAGACCGGCCGGCCCCACCGCATAGCCCCTGGGCAAGCTCAACTGCATCTTGGCCGGCATCATAAGGCTCATGGTGGTCTCCTTCAGGCCCAGTTCTTTATAATAACCGAGGACGCTGGCCGCATAGAGGGTATCATAGGTGTGGATACGGTCGTATCCGACCGTCTCGCGGATCCGAGCCAGGGATTTCAGGGGCACCATCTTGCCGGATGGGGTGGCAATCTTCAGGTCCTCCAAGTCATCCGGCGTTGACCGCCGATCTTCCCTGTAACGAATCAGTATCCGGCTGTGATAGAGCATGGGTTCGGGGTTGAAGAAAGTGTTGGTAAAGCCTCCGTTGATGGCGTAATAGACCTGGCTCACTACATCCTGAACCGTCAAACCCATCGCCCTCGCCCTGGGTTCGTCTACCTCCACGCTTAGCTGGGGAACCCCATAGTCCTTGTCCAGGTAAGGGCTGTGAAGGCCGCGGGACTGCGTTTTGGCCATCTCCAGAATCTGCTTGCCATAGGCATAGACCTGGTCCAGCTCAGGCCCTTTAACCAGGACTTCAACCGGTGCCCTGGCCGCGGACACAGGTGTTGGCGAAATAGGCTGGAAGAAGAGGACATCGAGATCCGGAATGGTTGCCCTTGCTTCCTTCTCAATGGCAGCCTGGATGTCCCAGAGAGTTTCCTCCCGTTCCTTCCTGGCAATGGTCAGATTCATGATTGTCCTGGCCTCGTTGACCGTGTTGACCCCGTAACCTGTAAAGTACTGCCCCCAAACGGGAGACTTGCCGACCAGGGCCGAGGCATCCTTCACGCCCTTCTGTTTGAGTGCGATCTTCTCGATCGCGGTCACAATCTCCTTTGTCCGCTCAAAGCTGGTGCCCGGCCGGGCGCGGACATAACCCAGGAGCAGGGAGGTATCCGTGAGCGGCATTTGCTCCTGCTCCAGGGTGTCGTAAATCACAAAAGTCGACCAGATGAGGACGGCAGTCGCCGTCACTACGATCCACTTATAGGTGATCGCCCATCCGATCACTCGACCAAAGAAGCGCTCAAAGACAAAGTAATGCTTGAGAAAGATATGGTAGATGATTCTTCCAACCCATCCAGCCGGCGGTTCATAGGTTGGTACCAGGGATTCAGCAGTATCAACACGATCAAGCTGCTCCTCGTCTTCGACGGCACCTGGCTTCGGTTTAAAAAGATAGGCCGATAACAGAGGGGTCAGGGTCAGGGCCATCAGGGTGGAAAAGATCACAGTCGTAATCATCGGTATGGTCATGCTCAGGAGTAGAGACGACGACGGCGGTGACCTCAGGGTGGGATATCACCACATCGTTATCGCTGGAGGCCAGATCCGCGGAGACGCTTTCCGCGAGAAGCCCCGCACGCTCCGCATCTTTATCTGACACAGCCAGAAAACGAACTGAGGGGTGGCGGGATGCCATATTGGCTCGGAGAGTTCCAATTCGTCCCGAGCCTACTATGGCCACACCCAGATTCTGCCTATTCACCCGAAAACCTCCAATCTCATCCGATAGACCCCATCTGCATGAAACGCACAAGACCGTGACGCAGGTGAGCATCTTCACGGTTGTCGCTACGGAGCCCCTCTAGGTTGACACCAAGCTCCCCAAGAAAGCTGGACCCGGATCAGCTGAGGCCTTAGTGGACTGTTCCTCTGCCACCGCAACTTCCATCGCCGTCGCGACAGAGATGTCGTGCAGCGCGTACAGGGAAGCGCCCAGGGCCACGACCGTCAGAATCAGCCGTGGCCTGGCTCCGCGGACCTCGGCGCAAAAAAAAGCAATCCCGAGGCGGTCATGGCCGGAACGAGCGCGCTGGCCTCGAACCTAGGATATCTCAAGGCGAGAGAAGCGGCTAGCCACCGCATGGTCTGTGGCTTGACCGAGTGGGAGGCCCTTGTTGAACTCGCACCGATCAGGTCCGGAGTCTGCGGACTGTTGAAGTGCAAGGCCCTGCTCAGCGACGAACACTTGTGTATAATCGGGCCATGAATCTGCATCGCGAGGAGACGAACCAACATGCCCAAATTTGATCGAGTGCCTCTTGGAGAGGCTAGGATGAAAACCGCCAGCGGCAAGAGAGCGCAGATCATCGCTGAGTATGTCCGCTACATCGAACAGCTCGGAGACGGTGAGGCAGGTAGGCTCCAGGCGGCGGAAGGAGAACCGATCACGACCGTTCGACGGAGACTCGGTGCTGCGGCAAGGCAGTTGGAGAAGAGCCTCACGATCCGCCGAACGGGTGACGAGGTCTATTTCTGGGCGGCGGAGAAGGGTAGGCGAGGGCGAGGACGACCAAAGGCCGCTGACCAACCCTAGCCTCGGGCGCGAGCACGCGCAGCGTCGGGCACGGCTCGGCGGCGCTGGCTGCCGCGCACCGTCGACGGCCCACGCCGTGCGGTCGCGGGCGAACACTAGAGCTTACCCCGCATCGGATCCAACCGTACCTGGAGGGTCGGAAATGACGTCTCGCAGTAAGAAGAAGGTTCTTATCACCGGAGCAAGCGGGCTCATAGGCGGTCTCGTGCTCCGGGGGTTGGGCGACAGGTACGACCTCAGCGCCGTCAACCGCCGAGCCATCGAAGGGATTCCCTGCGTACAGGCAG
>JACZQL010000148.1 GCA_022545745.1 Deltaproteobacteria bacterium
CCTTACTTGGGGCGCGTTTGCGTGGGGGGGAGGTTTTCACCGTGTCTCCCAGGGTTTCTCAATCGGTAGGTCCAATCGATCGCCCCATTCCTTCCAGGAGCCTAGGTAATTTCGCACTCTGGGATAGCCAAGGAGCCTGAGGGCCAGGTAGGAATGGGCCGAGCGGTAGCCTCCCTGACAGTAGGCGATGATTTCTTTGTCTGGAGTGACTCCAGCCTCCAGGAACATGGCTTTCAGCTCTGAGGCGGGCTTGAATCGACCTCTCTCGTCCAGGCTACGGGTCCACTCGATGTGGATGGCACCGGGGATAGCCCCCCCTCGGGCAGCGCGAACATTGCGTCCCATGTACTCATCGTCACTGCGGGTATCAAGGATGCAGGATTTATTCTGATTCAGTGATCCCAATATAGTGTCCGCGGTGGCTAAAAGCTCCTCTTTCTCTGCTACTTTCAATCGTGATGGAACTGGTGGGGTGACCTCTGTGGTGATGGGAAATCCACCTTGTCTCCAAGCCTGAATGCCGCCATCCAAGACTTGAACATTTGGATGGCCAAAGAATTCCAAAAACCACAGTCCGCGTGCAGCCCTCATCCCCGAGGTCTCCTCGTAAAAAACGACCCTCTTATTTTGGTTTACTCCTCGCATGTCGAAAATGTGCTGAATCATGAAATTGAAGGCCTTGAGGGGGGCCGGACTGGTATCGATGAGGCTTAGACCGAAAAGATCGAAATGGACGGATCCAGGGATATGACCTTGAGCGAATTGTTCTGCGGGTCGGGTGTCAATCAGGCATAAGGAAGGGTCCCCTAAGGTTTGATTCAAGTCGTCCGGGGAGGTCAGTAGCTCCGGACGGGCGTATCCTCCCGATTCCATAAAGGCTCCTATAGCATTACTTCGGTTTTGTCTCAATCCATTTTTTTATGGCCATCATCTGATCCGCTATTGCGGTTTGAGGTGGTATACTTATATTCTAGATTTCGGAAATTTTAACATGTTGAGTAAAAGATCCATCCTTCTTGGTTTGTTGGTGACCTTCTTGATAGCCTCATCCTTCAGCTATCAGCTCGCCCTTCCCAACAGAAAGATCTCTTTCCCCCAGGATCATTTTTCGCACCCAGATTTCAGGACTGAGTGGTGGTATTACACCGGCCATTTGGAGACCGAAGGGGGGAGGAGTTATGGCTATCAGGTCACGTTTTTCCGCTATGGGTTACGAGACCGCCAGCAGGGAGAAAGCGGAAGGCGGCCTCTGTTTACGGACCTTTACCTGGCCCATTTTGCGCTTGCAGATAAGAAGGCGAAAAGGTTTGTCTTTCGGGACAGGGTGAACCGAGGACACGATGGAAAAGCAGGTGCATTGAGTACCCGTTATTTGGTCTGGAATGAAGACTGGAAGGTCGAGCTCAAGGGCGAGAGCCACGTGATTACGGTCAAGGATCGGAAAAAGGTTTTGAAGTTGCGTTTGACACCACTCAAGCCGCCAGTTCTTCACGGCCAGAACGGACTCAGCCAAAAGGGAGAAGGAAAAGGTCGAGCTTCCTATTACTATTCGTTGACCCGACTGCAGACAGAGGGAGAGGTGGAGATTGGGGGGAAAAGGGAAAAGGTTCGGGGTCTAAGCTGGATGGATCATGAGTTTGGCAGTGATCAGTTGGGAGAGCATCAGGTGGGATGGGATTGGTTTAGCCTCCAGTTAGAGAACCAAACAGAGATTATGCTGTATCTGATCCGCCGCAAGGATGGTTCGGCGGACTCTTATTCCAGCGGCACACTGGTCTATAAGAATGGAACGGCACGGCATCTCCGCTTGGCGGAATTCCAGGTGGAGGTGTTGCGCAAGTGGAAGAGCCCTCAAAGCGGCGGTACCTATCCCATGGGATGGAAGATCTCGATTCCGGCTGAGGACATTAGCTTGGAAGTTGTTCCTTTCTTCTCCGAGCAGGAGCTGGACACGCGAAAGAGTACCCGTGTGACCTACTGGGAAGGAGCCGTCCAAGTCCAGGGGGTCTTCCGGAAAAATTCCGTTGGAGGCCTTGGGTATGTGGAGATGACCGGTTATGCGGGTAGCTTAAAGTAGTAATGGCCAAGGAGTGTGGCTCTTTACCCCGATCCGAAAAAAACCAGGCAGGATGAGGCGGCGAAAACTATCCATTATTACCATCCACTGTCTATGATATAGACGCCATGCGCGGCATGCAAAATTTCGGATCGGGGTTGAAACGTCTGGTCCAGGATTGCACATGCCTTACGCATTTTGTCGGATCGGGGTTGATAAGTCATCACTGAAGGGTGAAAGGTTTCCTGGCGAGTGAGTCTAATTGTTTTTGACTATAGGAATTCCCCTCCGTCAATCGGAAGGATGGTCCCCGTCAGAAAGTCCTGGCCCAGGAGATAGAGGACACTCTCTCCGACCACCTCTGCGCTCCCATGTCGCTTGAGGGGGACCCGTTCTTTGGCAATCTTTGCAAGATAACCGCTGTCCTTTCCAGGCGGAGATAGGATTGCACCCAGGGCAACCGCATTGACAGAGGTACGCGGCGCCAATTCCAGGGCCAACATCTCTGTCATTTGCCACAAACCGCCCTTGGTTAGGCGATAGACAAAATGATCCCTCCCCGGGCGCCGAACCCGGCTGTCAATGATATTGATGATTTTGCCCTCTCCATTGGCCGCAACCTGAGCAGCAAAGGCACGGCTCAGCAGGAAAGGGGCACGGAGATTGACGGCAAACATGCGCTCCCACAGAGCCATATCAGTTTTCGTGAAGGTGTCTGTCTCAGGGAAAATGGCCGCATTGTTAATGAGGATATCTAATTTACGAAATTGCTTCTGAGCGGCTGGGATGATGGCTTGGGTGGCCTTTTCGTCCGCAAGGTCGGCGGCGTGGATATGGGCATCGACACCCAGAGCCTTTGCGTCCACCTCCGTTTGCTGAGCAGGCCCCACTGAACGACCGTAGTGGATAAACACATGGCAGCCAGCCCTTGCCAGTGCCAGGGTAATCGCTCGTCCTATGCGCACACCGCCGGCGGTAACGACGGCAACTTTTCCATTGAGCTCCATATCAAAGTCTAAACGTCAACTCGGCTCCTAGGGCCCTGCCTTTCTCATAGCAACTTGTAAGCGTATCCGATCATCCCGCCCCCTAAAACCAACCAGGCCGAGTTGGTTTTATAAGCAAATACCAGGAAGGCCGCCACCAGAGCCAGCCCCACCGTAACGCCGTCCACCAGAGCCGAGCGACCCAGTTGCCAGGTGACCGCAGCCATTAAGCCCAGTGAGGCAACGTTGACTCCGTCAAGGAAGCCAGACACCCATGGGGAACGGCGCAGGCGCGGGATCAAGGGGCTGCTTGCCATCACAAAGAGAAATGCCGGGAGAAAGATCCCCACCGTCGCCAGAACGGCGCCAGGAGAACCTCCGATGACGTAACCGACGAAGGTTGCCGTGGTAAAGACGGGCCCCGGCGTGAACTGGCCAATGGCAATGGCATCGAGCAATTGCTGGTCGGTAAGCCAGTGCCAACGTTCCACCAGATCGGCCCTAAGAAACGCTAGGAGCACATAGCCGCTGCCGAATAGGACCGAGCCAATTTTCAAAAAGAAAAGAGTGATTCCCGTAAGGCTTACCGGAAGCGCAACGACTGTGTGGCTGCTGGCTGCCGCAGCATGAGGGAGGCCAAGAACGGACAAACCTAGGACTGCCAGACCTCCGGGCTTCCATCGATGCCGGATGTTTTCAAAACCCATCACGATAAAACCAGCCGCAAACAAAAGAGCGATTTCGTTAAATCCGAGAAAAAATGAAACAACCACACCCGTACCGACAAAACCGGTCAGAGGGCCCTTCACCGCGGTTTTGCCCAGCGCCCATAAGGCCTGGAGCACAATGGCGATAATGATGGGTTTAACCCCGTAAAGAAGCCACATGGCTTCCGGCAACGTCCCATAGCGGACATAAAGCCAAGCAAGGCCCCAGACAATGGCCATAGCCGGCAAGATAAAACAACTCCCGGCAACCATGAGCCCCTTCCATCCGGCGCGAACCAGGCCGATATGGATGGCCATTTCAGTGGAGTTGGGGCCAGGGATCAAGTTCGTGGCACCGAGAAGATCGAGGAACTGCTGATGGTCGAGCCACCGCCTGCGGCGCACCACCTCGTCCTGCATCATGGCTATGTGCGCAGCAGGACCGCCGAAGGCGATGGTGCCAAGTTTCAAAAACACCCGGGCGAGCTCACCCAGGGAACCCTCAGGGCTTTTCCCGTTATCACCTCGATTCGTTGCTTTCATACGCTTTGGAGGTCTCAGTAACCGCTGCTGGGAATAGAATTCTACGTCGTGACACTGAAAAGAATGGGCAGCAAAACCCCGAGACCCAACGCGAACAGCCATAGCGCAGGTGCAGGGGTACCCACCTTGCGACGGCGGCGCGCCTCCCGAGCGGCCAGCCTGGGGTCCAGCAGCAGCCACTCGGCGTGGCGACGCTCTAGCAAAAGGAAGACAAAGGCGGTTACCGCACCGTAAATTAAATGGCCGATGAGGGACGGTAGGAGGACGCCAGCAAAGGTGATAGACCAGGATACGGATCCGCCGAGTAATATGGGAAATAGGGTCAATGGCCCGATGAACCACCAGATCAGGCCGTAGAGGAGTCCCCAGGCAATGCCTGACCCGAAGTTGGGTGCTTCGTAGCGGAACAGCAGGCCATAACTCATCCCGATAAGGGCGCTAATACACATATGGACGACGAAACCAAGAACAGCCGAAGAGCCACCAACCAGACTCGCCACTGACGGCAGAGCCCCTGTGGCCAGCATGACCAAGGTAAACAACAAGCCGCCTGCAATGCTGGCAACCGCTCCCCATTTGAGCGAGTAGAGGACGCGCGATCCTTGTCCTTCGGCTTCGCGGTTGATGGGATCGGACTCCGTGAAGAACCCAACCCACAATCGATCGATGGCCGCATAAATCAGGCCGACAATCAGGCCGTAGACGATATGGCCCACAAAGGACCCAAACAGGAGGCTGCCATATTCATAGGACCAGTTTAGCGGATTGCCCAGCAAGAGCGGCATGATCGTCAGTGGCCCCAAAAACCACCACAACATTCCGTAAGCCATTCCCCAGCCGAGGTTGGATCCGTAACCGCGCACGTCACGCTGGAACAACAAACCAAAGCTGGCTCCAATGATCACGGCAATCATAAAATGCAACGTCATGCCCACCATGTAGGAGTCGGAATTGACCAGACCGGCGATCAGTGGATAGACGTTCATCCCTGCCATCCATTTGCCGAAGGCCCACCCACCCACGATACCTGCTAACCCACCAACCACCACCGCTCGCCCGAGGC
>JACZQL010000149.1 GCA_022545745.1 Deltaproteobacteria bacterium
CAGTTTAGGCACAGTCCTCAGTACTCGTTACTCATCACTAATTTAGTCGTCTTGCGCCATGCGCTTAGTGCATATCCCTCGGTGTCCATCTGCGTAAATTTGCGGTTAATAGCTTTTGACGCTTTGCGTGAGTCGTCGTTTATCCGATCACCTAAACGCAAATTCAGGGGAAAATTTCAAAATATATTGGTTAGGTCATTATTTCACCTTAACGCGAGGGTATCCGATAACGGCTTATGCTGTCAACGAAGTGCTGTTGACATCCTTCCGATACTTTAATAAGTAAAAGCTCTTCCTTGGCCCCCGCTCTAGGGTACTGGAAGCCCATGAGCTAGTTTCATAGCCTGGCTCAATCATTAGTAGGAGGATACCATGATTATCGATGCACATAACCACATCGTTGCAGGCAGGGAGTTGCCCGCATATCAGGCGAGCCTTTTGAACGGGCGCGGGTTTCACGGCAAAGGAAATCCGGGCATTACTGAGGAGAGTATCGCACGGGCAAGGTGGCAGGGCCACAAGCACTCTGAGGTCTTGGATGAGGTGGGTACGGATGTGGCGTTTATATCACCTCGGCCATACACCATGATGCATTCCGAGAAGCCGGAAAAGATCGTCCACTGGTACTGTGAGGCAACCAACAACGCCATCGCCATCGCGGTGAAGCTGGAGCCAAAGCGGTTTCGCGGCATTGGTGGGCTGCCGCAGTGCGCCGGTGTGAGCCCGACCAACACCTTTGACGAACTAGAGCGTTCAGTCAAGGATCTGGGTTTCGTCGGAGTCATGATCAATCCGGATCCAGGAGAGGGGGATGGTCAAACGCCGGCCATGGGCGACGAATACTGGTATCCCCTCTATGAAAAAATGGTGGAACTCGACGTGGCAGGACTCGTGCACCCGGCCAGTTGTCGGAACCCCCGTGAATCGTTCCACAACCACTTTATCACCGAGGAGTCCATCGCCATCCTGTCACTCGTGCACTCGAAGGTCTTTGAGGACTTCCCGAAACTCAAGCTCGTGATTTGTCACGGTGGAGGGTCCATCCCCTACCAGGTGGGACGTTGGCGTTCACAGCTCCGTGGTCCCAACAATACCGAAACCTTCGATGAGCACCTTAAAAAACTCTATTTTGACGCCGCGCTTTACAACACCGAATCTTTGGAATTGCTTTTCAAGATTGTTGGTCCGGATCGTTGCCTTTTTGGCACGGAGCGTCCGGGGGCAGGGTCAAAAATCAATCCGCGTACAGGGAAGTGGTACGATGACGTGAGGCCCTTGATCGAGGGGATCCCGTTTTTAACCGCTGAGGATAAGGAGAAGATCTTTCAAAAGAACGCGGAGCAGGTGTTTGCCAAGGTGGGGCTGTAGTCGCAGGTCCCGTCACGAGCCAGAGTCACTTGCTGGATCAAGATTGGGTTTAGGATCTTTCCGCTCACCTTCAGTCTTGAACCAGAGGCGTTGGTTCGTTCCAGTGGGGGATGAGTTTACGATCCCTCTGTCCTATGCGGCCTTCAAAGAGTTTGACTTACGCCTTGCCTGTCGCCAGGTGGGTAACCGTATGGGCAATCTAGGGACGAGCTGAGCCACCTTCTCCAATTCGCGCGCGATTCCAGCGCAGGCCTCGCATACTTTCATATTCAGTACCTCGCTCAAGACGTGAAAGCGGGCCTCGTCCACTAGGCACCTCTGGCAATCCATTGAGCTGCCAATCTCTGATTCGGCTATTCCGAGAATGTCCATGGTTTGAGGGTTGGTGCAAGATGGGTGCCAATAAAAAAGCGGGTGATTTTCTTTGCAGGTGAGGTAATTTCGAGGGAGCCCAGTTCTGTATAGTTTTGAGAGGAACGGGTTGATTTGAGAAATCAGTTCAAATGCTGTACCCCAATTTTGGTTGAGGGAGGACGAGGAATATAGGCTCAAGAGGGTGGTAACCTATCCTGGTGAATCTTGAGCTTCAGTGCGGTCCTTCTTGCTGGGGGGTCTCCAATTGGGTGACGAGGAGGCAAGCCAGGCCTGCAGACAGGTAAGCTTTGGGTCGTGCTGATGACCGCAGGTCACACACTCGGTCATTCTCGTGTTGGTCTTTTTCTTTTTCTTCGCTTGCGAGGTTTTCATATTCCGTGGGGTTGATTGCAAGGGGGATGCCAATTCATAAGTCATTGATTTAATTGGGTTTGGTCCGTTTAGGATTTCGCAAAACGGACTTTTTCTGGAGATTTATTGCCAAAAATGTTCTAAAAGACAACACCCTGCCACATTGTCTAGAGGCCTCCAGGGCATGATTCCGTTGGACGAAACATTTCTCGATAAGAATACCAAAGAAAGTAATTTTGCTGAATCTCGGAAATTTAACATCGTATAGCTTTCAACAAGTTATAGCCTGGCCCCCCTTTTGCTCCACACCTGTAACCGAGATAACTCCACCAATGACCTGCAATCGTTTCTAACTTCTCCTGCGGGGGTTATCAATGGAACGGTAACGGATGGCGATGATCCAAATGGACCCACAGACGACATTGAAATTGAGACTCACAGCAGAGGGGATGTTAGACGACTTTCTAAATCTGATTTCCCTGCCGCTTGTTAAGGCCACACTCTGGTTGCTATCGGTTGCATCAGCTTTCATAGTGGGAATGGCGTTGTGTCATTAGTCTTGCCAGGGCAAATAAGCTAGGCATAGTTTTTGCTCCAAAATCAGGTACCCAATTTAATCACCGATGGGGCTTCACCGCAGGATGAGGCTTACCTTTAGAGGAAAGGCATTCGATGAGCAGAATCTATTTGCCGATTTTATGTCGTTTGGGTTCCACCGGGACCTTCTACTTGGTGTCTGGCCAGATTACTGGCGTGATCCTAGGATTTTTTGTGACATTGTTCTCCGACCGGTGGTCCGCTTGGAAGGGCACAGAGATCGCCGTCGGAACCGATAATCTATTCACGAATAATTTCTTGCAAAATTTTCTTAGTTAATCATCTCAAACTACCTTCCGTCAGACCTATTAAACCATTCTCAACGTCAAATGGTTCCCAATGCCCTATGGTGAGATTCGCCCTTTGACGCTGTTTTAGGAGAGTATCCCAACGCATCAGTCCCAGTGGATCCAAGCATGAGTCCTTTAATTCCAGAACTCCCTGTGGCACTCTAATGGTTGGAGGATCTTGTCACTCGACGAAAGAAATATGGCTAATCGTAGGGGCGTGACCCTAGGGTCCCTGGAAAAAAAGGTGGTTGAGTGGCTCCAGTGGGGCAAAGGGGCTCCGAACGAGGACCTCATGGCAGAAATTGTCCAGAGCGTCCTGAAGTTGGCGAGGGATGAAGCCAGTCGAGGGGATCTAAAGATCCTCAGTCGGTCTCTCAAGGAGCTCCGCTATGCCTTTAAGATCTTTGCCCCCTACCGGTCAGTTCGAAAGGTGAGCATATTCGGCTCCACCCGAGTTAAGGAGGACGATCCCTATTATCGCGCGGCCGCCACCCTGGGTCACAGGCTAGCCGATGAGGGATTGATGGTGATTACCGGTGCAGGGACTGGGATCATGCAAGCGGGTAACGAAGGGGCGGGAAGGGGACGGAGCTTTGGGGTCAATATACTCCTTCCCTTCGGTCAGAAGGCAAACCGGTTTATCCGAGACGACCGCAAGCTTGTTACCTTCCACTTTTTCTTTACTCGAAAGTTGATCTTTGTCAAAGAGACCGACGCCGTGGTTTTTTTCCCCGGTGGTTTCGGCACCCATGATGAAGCTTGGGAAGCCCTCACTCTAGCGCAGACCGGCAAAAGCCAAATTATTCCGTTTCTCTTTGTGGACCTGCCAGGTCAAGGGTACTGGCGAGAATGGGAGAACTTTGTCCGCAAGCGGATGTTGCATCAGGGTTTTATCTCCGAACAGGACATGAGTCTCTATAAGATCGTTGAGGATGTGGAGCTGGCAGTTCAGGAGATCAAAAACTTCTATCGCAATTATCACTCCTACCGCTTTGTGAATCGACATTTGGTGATCCGCATGGTCCATCCTCCCACGGATGAGCTCATTCAAAGACTGAACAGTGATTTTAAAGACATCCTGACCGAGGGTGAAATCAAGAAGACTGATCCCCTGCCCGACGAGTCAGATGACCCCGATACCCTCCAACTCCCTCGTCTGTTGGTTCCCTTTAGCCTCAGTGATTATGGTCGATTACGCCAGATGATCGATGTCATCAACGCCCAGCCTTGACAGAGGCCGCTAGTACAGATATTCAGTGCGTTGGAATTTTGAGCGTCCAGGGGTAGGTTTGCCCTGAGCATCAATTTTAAACCACCAGCATAGGAACGAAGGGAGAAAAAAATGGCCAAGCCGGATCCGAGGAACGAAAAGAAACAAGCAGAGTACGGGTCGGATGTTGTTGTGGATTTGATGAAGTCATTCGATATCGAGTATGCCGCCTTTATTCCGGGGGCGAGCTTTCGTGGGATTCACGACTCCATTGTCAACTACGGCGGAAATTATAAACCCGAGATCATCTTTTGCCACCACGAGGAAATTTCGGTGGCCGTGGCCCATGGTTACGCCAAGGCCAAGGGGAAACCCATGGTGGCCATCGTTCACAATATCGTCGGCCTGCAGCATGCCACCATGGCCATCTTTAACGCCTGGTGTGACCGGGTACCGGTCATCGTGCTCGGCGGGGCGGGTCCAATGGCCGCCAATCGGCGGCGCCCCTGGATCGACTGGATTCACACGGCCCAGGTTCAGGCGACACAAATTCGCGAATACGTAAAGTGGGACGATCAGCCTGCGAATCTGGCCAGCGTACCGGAATCCTTCATCCGTGGACACCGGATCGCGACGACGGAACCCATGGCCCCCATTTACATCAGTTACGATGCGGACCTGCAGGAGGACAAAATCCAAGAAAACATCGAGATCCCTGACGTTACCCGGTTCTCTCCGCCAGCGCCCATTCAGGCAGATCACGAGGCCTTGGAACGGGCGGCCAAGCTACTGGTTGAGGCAGAATCCCCCCTGATCATTGCCGATGCCCTTGGGCGAAATCCCAATGCCGTAAACCATCTGGTGGAGTTGGCCGAGCTTCTGGCAATTCCTGTCATCGATAAGGGGCGCCGATTCAACTTTCCGAACACTAATCCCTTGGATGTGACAGGGGCGGCACAGGGACTCATCAAAAAGGCGGACCTGGTGCTGGGCCTGGACGTACCGGATCTTTACGGTTCGTTGACCACCATCGATCGAACCACGCGTGTGAGCACGCCGGCGACAACCCCCTCGGTGAAGGTCATCGATATTGCAATGAAGGACATGCTGGTGCGCGCCTGGGCCGCTGACTATCAGCCATT
>JACZQL010000150.1 GCA_022545745.1 Deltaproteobacteria bacterium
CAAAGGGTTTAAAGGATCGGAAGATTTGGTCCACGAGGAATTTGGCTAAGCTGACCGTAAACCCAATAAGACCCAACCGCTGTCATTTTTCACGCTGCCCTTAAAAAAAGGGGGTGGGTTACCCTCTATTTTTTTGAGGGTCACCCTATCAAGGTAGGAGACCCGCACCCTATTAGGAGGTTCGGTCTAATAGGGAAACGAGAAAATTCGACTTTCTAATTATCACCATCCAAGGAAGGAGGACGTTATGAAACACGGATCGTTTTTACTCGGATTGCTTTTTCTCTTTGTCATGTTGGGAAGTGGATGTGACTCAGGCCAAAATGGGGAGGAAACCAAGACAGAGCCAAAAGCCGAAACACCCCCTGCTGAAGAAATTCCAATGCCGGCGGGAGGTGCTCTTAATGCCCCGGAAGGTGCAACAGGCGCGGCGGAAAACGATGAGGGGGTCAGCCACTATGTCCAGTGCGCGGGCCACTATGCTGTGGCGCAGGAACACTTTCAAAAAGCCCTCGCGGCCAATGCGGATCTGGTCGAAGCCCATTACAATCTAGCACTGGCCTTGGATAAGCTCGGAAAGCATGGAGATGCCACGGATCATTTCAAGATGGCGCTGGAGCTCGCTCCAGAGGATCCCAGGATTCGGGACTCGGCGATTCTCAAGGCGCACGTTGAGGGGTGACCTAACCAAGAAAAGCGTTTCGGCTTGAAATGTCCTCTTGTTACACAAGGACAGCCCCGGCCCTTCAAAAAGGGTCGGGGTTTCCAACCCAGAATCATAGGGCCCCAGCCAACAGAATCCCTCTACATTTGATCATCATCCCCGGCGGAGAGCAGTTCCGAAATCTTATTCACCACCAGGCTCGTGCCGGTGATCTCCTTTCCTAGCTGGGACTTCATAGTAAGGAGAAAATTTGCTTCCTCGTTTTCCCGGAACTCTCGTTCCAGGTAGGCCGGGATTTCCTCCACGTCTGATACTTCATCCTCGGTGAGAAACCTTTCCTTCGGAAACGACAGCTCCCTGCCGTCCTCAACTGTGAGTGTAATCGTATATTCGACCCGGTAGGTTCCCATACCTTCCCTCTTGGCTTTCACTTGCCACTTTCTCGTTTCTTCTCTGCCTCGCATCCCACCCTACTGAAGGCCCCTTGAGTTATCAAGAGTGGCGAAACGGAGTGGCCTTCATCGATCGGCAATCACCTTGTCACTTTCCTCATTTCTCGATAAATCCCCGTTAGGTGGAGCCCCACGGGTTTATCCACCCTCCGTAGCAGGCTACTGCGGAGGACGGGCAGCCGTGGCTTTCTGCCGCTTGCGCGCCAGAGCTTCAGCGGCGAGCGCGAAGGTGGGTACAATTCCCTTGTTGAGAAGGAAGTGGAAGCCTATTATCCTTTGGCGGGCGGATATTCTTTATTCCATGTGTTTGGGATTACCATTTAAGGGGGAGCTAGTATGAAGTGGCCAAGGTCACTCATTATCATTCTCGTGGTGACATTTCTTGGGGCCTGCGCTCCTAGTCAACAGGCGAGGGGGGTCAAGACTTCAGGTTTTCTGGGCGATTATTCGAAGCTTCAGCCCGGAGGCAAAGGAGATCCAGCCCTCATCTATCTTAACCCAAAGACGGATTTTAGAGCCTATGACAAATTTTTAATGGACCGAGTCACGATTTGGCGGGGGGAGAATTCTAATTTGGATGATGTGCCTGAAAAAGATCTCCACAGACTTGCTTTGCTGCTCCAAGTCAAGGTTATTAAAGCCCTTAAGAGGGAAGGATTTACGAGAGTGAAGGAACCCGGCCCTGGAGTCATGAAGATTCGCGCGGCTATTACTGAAGCCCAACAATCTAGTGTGGTGATGGACATTATCACCACTGTGGTGCCGGTGGGACGCATTTTGTCAGGCGGCAAAAAACTGGCCACGGGTACCAATTCCTTTGTGGGCAAAGCAAGCATCGAAGGGGAAATCACCAACAGCCAAACCGGTGAGGTGCTCGGTGCTATGGTTGACCGGCGAGCCGGGGGAAAGACTTTAGAGGGGGGGATCAATTCCTGGGATGATGTGGAAAAGGCTTTTCAATTTTGGGCTGATCGATTCGGGTATCGCATGTGCCAACTACGTGGCGGCAAGTTTTGCGTTCCGCCCGAATGATGCCCAAAAAGGTCTTCCTTAGAAGTGTCCGTGGCACACGTATGGGTCGGGACCTCGGGTTGGACATACGCCAGTTGGCGAGGCGACTTTTACCCTGAGAATCTCAAAAGCCCCCACTATTTGGAATATTATGCTCGGGCGTTTCCGACGACCGAGGTCAACTACTCCTTCTACCACCTGCCACGCCCCCAGACCTATACCAATTGGGCCAACCAGGTCCCGGAAAATTTTCTGTTTTCGGTTAAAGCCAGTCGCCTGATTACCCATAACAAACGCCTGGTCGATGTGGAGGAGGCTTGGAAGATATTTATCGACAATGCCAGTACCCTGGGAGCACAGCTTGGTCCGATCCTGCTCCAGTTCCCCCCAAGCTTCAAAGCAGACAAAAAAAGGTTGGAGGGCTTCTTCAAATTGACCAAGAGGGTACTGCGAAGGTCCCCACGCCTGGCATGCGAATTCCGTCATGAATCCTGGTTCACGAAAGAAATGTATGGGATGCTTGAAAAATACGGAGCGGCCCTCTGCATTGCCGACTCTCCCAAATATCCACGGAAGGACGTGCTCACCGCTGACTTTACGTACATCCGGTTTCACGGACGGTCTGAGTTGTTCGCCTCCCGGTATTCGGAGGAGGAATTATCCGCGGAAGCGAAGAGGATTGCACGATATCTCAAAAAGGGGATTGAGGTCTTCGTGTATTTCAACAACGATGCGCGAGGATATGCGGTGGAAAATGCCCGCATGCTCCGTTCACTGCTGAAGGCCTAGCAGGTTGTTGAAAAACTATTTTGGCACCTTGACAACACAGCACTCCAGGAGATCAGGGACGGCATCAGAACAGCCCGCAGGATGGTCAAAAAGGTGTCCAGCGCGACCGCAGCAAGCGAGGAGGCGGAAAGGGGTATACTCTTTCGGTACGTTGAGCCTCCCAGCGCCGCGAGAACAAAGCTGGCGGACTTTTTCAACGTCCTGCTATGGAAGCTTTTCAAAAAACAACAGTGGAAGATGCGAAGGGATTCTCGTAATGAGTTGCCCTTCTCGCAGAGGTTCTTGAACACTCCATTGCAACCCAACCACGGAGGATGGTAAAGTCGCTTCGCCCTTGCAGGTACCAGTTATCCACGTCCTCAAAGCAGACATTCAGAGTTCTCCAATACTTGAGGTCTCAAAGACCATAGGGTCCCATCGTCTAGTCTGGCCTAGGACGGCACCCTCTCAAGGTGCAGACACGGGTTCAAATCCCGTTGGGATCACCAATCTTTTCCTGCCATTCATTTAACCCAAGAGGAACGACCACCCGGGGGCTGTCTTTTTCCTGGCGTGATCAATCGACCTCAGGCCTTCGGGTGGAACGGCAGTGGAAGGAATTTGTTCGAGGAAAAGCCTTACCCGGTGGCCGGTCGGAGGAGCCATGCAAAAGAGAACCTTTCATGATGGTGCCCAGGACGGATTGGAAGCGCTCGAAGCCCTAGACCCTGAAAAGGTGCATACCTTTTCGGACCTTCTGATGGCGATGAAAAAAACCGCTTTTGGTGGGCGACGGCTAGGGGAGGCCTTCGAAACCTTGAAACTCATGGTGGAGGACCCGGACTGTTTTGTGGTGTTGACGCTCTCGGGCGCAATGACCATTGCAAAAATGGGCAAAATCATCAGCACCATGATTGATCGGGGAATGGTCCAGGCCGTGGTCTCGACCGGTGCCCTCATGGCCCATGGCATGAGTGAAGCCGTCGGTCAAACCCATTATAAATACCAACCTTCCATGAGCGATGTGGAACTGTTTGAAAAAGGCTATAATCGGGTCTATGACACTTTGGAAATGGAGCTCAACCTCAACCATGTAGAGCATGTGGTTGGGGAAACCCTTAAGCGTTTGGATCCTCATCAACCCCTTTCTTCCGAACTCCTGACGAGAGAATTGGGAAGAACTCTGGCGAACGATTTTGAGGGCCCAGGGATTTTAAAAAGCGCTTTCCTCAAAAATGTGCCTGTGTACATTCCAGCCTTTACTGACTCGGAATTAGGACTGGATATCTCGATCTGGGCAATGGAGCACAAACGATCTTCTGACCAGGAACTCGATGCCAATCCAGTCCGGGACCAAGATGTCTGGAGGAATTTGCAAGCCCACCATCCAGCCTTTAATCCGTTTCTTGATCTCAACAGCTACACTGGACATTTGTTAACAGCCAAACGGCTTGGGATTTTTACGATTGGCGGGGGTGTGCCTAGGAATTGGGCTCAACAAACTCCTCCCTACATCGAAATTCTGAACCTTCGGATTGGGACCAAAATTCCCCCACCCCGGTTTCAGTATGGAGTGCGAGTTTGCCCCGAACCGGATTACTGGGGTGGACTCAGTGGCTGCACCTATCAGGAAGGAATTTCATGGGGGAAATTCATACCTCCCCATGAAGGAGGGCGGTTCGCAGAGGTTCTCAGCGACGCCACAGTGGTTTGGCCTCTCCTGATGATGGGGCTTTTGGAGGAGAGGTCTCCTCAGACAACAGATACCCAACCAGCGTAGCAGGCTTTTTGGAGAAAACCCCTGGTCTGACTGCCTCTATCAGGAGCACGATTTTGAAACCTTGGATAATGTTTAAGATTGACACGCCCGTCACGGTGACACACACTAGGCTTGCATGCCATTGTTAAACCCTTCTCCAATAAAGCCAGGCCTTTTCCGAACGGCGCCTTGCGCCCAAAACACCAGCCATGACAAAAAGTGGGGTCGGGTGCGGTGCGTCCTCGGACTCAGTATCGGCCTCGCCCTCTTGCTGGGCAGCGGGGCGTCGGCCCGCGGAGAGGATGAATCCTTTCTCTTACGGGACGACAATCGGGTCAGAGGAGATCGCCAGGCCCCGGTGACTCTGCTGGAATATTCCGACTTTACCTGTGGGTTTTGTGAAAAGTTTTTTTTGGAAACCTGGCCCCGTCTATATTCGGAATATGTTCAGCCGGGGAAAGTTCGATTGGTGTATCGAGATTTTCCCCGCGCGTCAACCGGCCCCAGTGTGGATACGGCTCTAACCGCGCGGTGTGCTGGTGAACAGGGGCACTACTGGCTCATGCATGACCGACTGTTCACCAGCAAGAGTAAATATGGTCGCCAGCAGCTTTACCGCCAGGCTGAAGATTTGGGACTCGATATTCGACAATTTACTGAGTGCTTCCA
>JACZQL010000151.1 GCA_022545745.1 Deltaproteobacteria bacterium
GAGGGGATTGAACTTAGCCCCGTGGAGTAACCTCTCGGTCGAGGCCGCTCGTGTCAGCTGTGGATTATACTCCACAGGGTTGGATTCTTACCGTTAGATTGTTCAACAGTACGACTTCAACAAAGATTTTCGCGCCAAGAGAAAATCTATATACTTTCTCCGAACTTGGCGTCCTTTGCGCCGCGCCCTGTGGAGTATTAGCCCTGGTCGAGACAAGCCAACTCGGTCGAGCTGTTACTCCACAGGGCGAGTCATCTTTTCCCCGATTCCGTAAGCCAAAATTCAACCGAAAATTTCAAATATTTTTGATGGGTCTTTTGTCATCATGAGATCGAAGCTCTTTTTCTTTGACCCTTGGGTATGGAAAATGGCCTGGCGGGACAGCCGTACAAGCCGGAGAAGGCTGCTGTTGGCCATGGCCTCTGTGACCCTGGGGGTTGCCGTATTGGTGGCCATCACCTCTTTTCAGAAGAATCTCGAACAGACCATTGAGCACCAGTCCAAGGCCTTGCTTGGTGCCGACTTGGTCATCAAGGGCCGGCAACCCTTTGCGCAAGAGACGGTGGAGCTGATGAAATCCCTGGAAGGGGAACAGTCCCATCAAATCAGCTTTTCTTCCATGGTTTATTTTCCCAAGAGTCAATCCACACGGTTGGCGCGGATCAGGGCGCTGGAAGGCGATTTTCCATTCTACGGTAAATTGGAGACGGAGCCCGCGGGCGCTGCAGACCTTTTCAAAGGGGGTCCCAGGGCACTAGTCGATGATAGTCTTTTGCTCCAATTCGACGCCCATGTGGGCGATCCCATTAAGATCGGTGCCCAGACCTATCAAGTCGTTGCAAGGCTAAAGAAAATACCGGGTGAGGCCGTGGCCATTGGCATGATTCATCCGCGGGTCTATATACCCATGAGCACATTGGCTCAAACCAAACTGATCCAGAAGGGGAGCATTGTTCAATATCGTGCCTTTTTCAAGTTTGAGCCCGAGCGAGATGTGGAGCAGTTGATCGAGACCCTTCAACCCCATCTCCGAAACCACAAGCTCCGGGTGGACACGGTAAAAGAACGCAAAGAACGCCTCGGTGGGATCATGAGTAATCTTTCGCGATTTCTCAACCTGGTTGGTTTTATTGCCTTGTTGCTTGGGGGCGTCGGCGTGGCCAGCGGCATTCATATTTACACCAAGCAGAAAGTTCCCACTGTGGCCATCCTTCGATGTGTGGGTGCCAAGGCGAGCCAAACCCTGACCCTGTATGTCATCCAAGTCATGGCCATGGGAATACCAGGGGTAATATTAGGCGTAGGGGTGGGAATCGGTGTCCAGGGTCTGCTACCGATGGTCCTCGGCGATTTTTTACCCGTGAAGATCACGGGATCCATTTACTGGCCTGCGCTTCTTCTTGGCATGGTGATTGGACTCGGCGTGGCATTGCTCTTTGCACTACTCCCTTTGATTTCCTTAAGGCACACCTCGCCGCTCCTCACCCTTCGAACCTCGTTTCGGGAAACCCCTTCCGAATCATGGGATCCCTTGCGTAGCGTGCTCTTCGGGTTAATCGCCCTGGGGACTGTCGTGTTTGCTCTGTTACAAACCGATAATTGGGTTCATGGGTTGGGTTTTGCTGCGGGACTGGGTCTCGCCTTTGGTCTCCTCGTGGGGGTTGCCAAGCTGATGATCACCCTGGTCAGGAGGTATACTCCCAGTTCCTGGAGTTATGTCTGGCGCCAAGGGTTAGCAAACCTCTACCGTCCGAACAATCAAACCCTGGTACTCATGTTGTCCCTGGGCTTGGGGACATTTCTGATCATGACCCTCCATCTGTCCCAGAGGATGCTGTTGGAGAAGGTGTCACTGGCCAGCGGCGATGATCGCCCCAATATGGTCCTATTTGAGATTCAAGCGGACCAAAGGAAGGGGCTGGTAGAATTATTGAAGACCTTTCAACTCAGCGTCATTCAAGAGACCCCGGTGGTCACCATGCGACTTCTCTCCGTTGCGGGGAGAAGTGTCGACGATATTCGCAAGGATCCAAACTCGGGCATCCCCAACTGGGCCATAGGTCGACAGTACAGATCCACCTACCGAGATCACCTGGTTGATACCGAGACCCTCGTGGCAGGGTCTTGGAATGGAAGTCGCAAGCAGAGATCCGGGGTGGTTTCCGTTTCCGTGGAAAAGGGAATTGCGGAGGATCTCCAGGTGACCCTTGGTGATGAGTTGGTATTTGACATCTATGGTGTGCCATTCACCACCACTGTGGGAAGCATTCGTGAGGTGGACTGGCAGCGCTTCCAGCCGAATTTTTTTATGGTCTTTCCGAGGGGAGTCCTGGAGGGAGCGCCACAGTTCTATGTTCAAGTCACTAGGGTGCCCTCCAATGCCATCTCTGCTCAATTGCAGCGGGCCGTGGTGCAAAAATTTCCTAATGTGTCCACCATCGACCTGACCCTTATTATGAATACGGTGGACTCGGTTCTTGCGAAAGTCTCCTTCGCCATACGCTTCGTCGCACTTTTCAGTATACTGACGGGTCTCATGGTCTTAGCCGGGACCGTGCTAACCAGTCGATACCAGCGGCTCAGGGAGAGCGTTCTGTTGAGGACCCTAGGGGCCTCTCGTGCACAAATTAGAAATATTATGCTCGTAGAGTACTTATGGTTGGGAGGGATGGCGGCACTGAGCGGGATCATCCTCGCGTTGGCTGCCAGTTGGGCACTGGCCTACTTTGTTTTTGACGTTGTCTATCGACCCAGTGGAGTGCCCATCTTCATTGCGCTATTGATTGTGACGGGTCTTACCGTCCTGGTGGGTTTGCTCAATAGCCGTGGAATTTGCGACCGTCCGCCCCTAGAAGTGCTTCGGGCCGAGGTGTAAACGGAAGGCGACTTTAGCTAAAAAGGGACGGGTGGAAGCGAGGGCTATGGCATGGGAAGGATCCGATAGACGTCATCCGAGTCGTAATTGTTTTGGCCTTCCCCATTGGGTCCGAAGGAGCCGACAACCGGAACAGGATTTCCATTGATGTAGTAGTCCGGATCAAAAAAGTAATCGTTGCCCCAGGGATCTTGTGGGATCGATTGAAGATAGGGACCCATCCAGTTGGTAAAAGCGTTCGTAGCCGAAAGCAGCCCAGCCTCAGGCGTAGTAAGGTCCCAAATCTCTTGATTCGCTGTCACTCCAATCGTGTTGGGCCCAGGCCACCTCTCGGTATCGTTTGCGAGTGCCTCGATGGCAAGGTGAATATGTTTGAGATCTGCCTTAACGCGGGCAATTTTTGCCTTCTCCTTGTAGGTCATGTATGTGGATATAGATATAGCCGCTAAGATCCCAATGATCGCGAGATTGACCAGCAGCTCAATCAAGGTGTAGCCGCTGGAGCGGGTAGGCTTTTGTTCCATTATGGGGTTTCTTTAAAGGCTTAAGTTATTGAAATTAAACCACAATTCGAGCGGTTTTGCAAGCCGAATGGGTTTTAGGAAGCCTCTGGACCGTGCAGATAACAACGGAAACCCGTCATTACAGTTTGGCATCCAAACCATTTCACCCCTAGCCATCCCATGTGTACCCTAGCCCTTTATTTCCAGCAGTTCACGGAATATCCACTCGTGGTTGCAGCGAACAGGGATGAACATTTCAATCGTCCATCCGGCTCACCTCAAGTGTTGGCGGACAAGCCCTGGGTTTTTGGAGGGAAGGACCTTTTAGCTGGGGGGACCTGGTTGGGAGTCAATAGCAACGGCATGTTGGTTGGAATTTTGAACCGTAGGTCTGGGGTGAACCAAGAAGGGGCGGAGATCAAATCTCGGGGTTTGCTCTGTCTGGAGGTGCTGAGGGCTAATGCTCCAAAAGAGGCGGTTGAGATTTTGCGACGGGAAAAGGCCACGGCATACCGGCCTTTCAATCTGCTCTTTGCCAATGCCACAGAGGCGGTTGTCGCTTTTAACACCGAGAAAGATATCGATTGCGTGACACTGGATAAAGGCCTCCATGTCTTAAGCAACACCTCGATTTATGAACCCCCCGCAGATAAAGCGGATAATGCCCATGGTCTGTTCACGGAGGCCGTAGAGCAGATCAATCAAGGTGATCGGTCTTCTTTTGTAGGTTCATTTAAGGGGATCTTAAGCAACCATAGGGCCCATGGGACAAGAGGCTCGAAAGATGCCATATGCGTCCACAGTGAAGATTACGGCACTGTCTCTTCATCCATTATCTTTTACCGGGACGATGAGAGGCAGTTTTACTATTACCATGCGGCAGGCCCCCCTTGCCGTTCAGACTACGAGCAGTACCCTCCCGTTAAGGTCATGTGACGGATATTCAGTAAAAGTCCAAGGCCTGGATTGACATAGGATTCTCTTATCAGATAAGCTCACTAGAAAGTATAGGCCCCCGTTTTGGGCTTGAGTTGGAGATCCCTAGGTGATTTTGCGTCTTTCCCTGATACTCTTCGTCACCACCCTTGTTGTTATCCCGTCCACGACAGTTGCTCAGTCTTCGGGCCATCCGAGCTTACCGACCCAGGTCTATACCCCACGTAAGATTAGGCCTGGTCCGCCTGTGCTAAAGAAAGGTGCGATTAAAGAGGAGGACCTCCAAGAGAGGCCTCCCACCACTCCGTCCTGGGTGATTTCGCCGGAACCGGGAAGATTTACCGTCGTTCCTGGAATTCGGGAAGAGACGGCTCCGGCCGAGGCCATGGGTGAAAGTGAAAGGTCTGAGGAGTTGGGATTGGGCAGTGCAACTGGATCGAGCGGAGAAGCCGAGGAGATCCCCTCTAAGCCGCCGGTTCAGTTTTCCCTGATTGCAAAAATTACCCCGAAGACTGCACCTCGACGTGCAGCCTCACTACGACTCACCGAGGAAGGAAGATTGCTTCTCAATTCCGGAGAGTATGAAAAGGCATTGCAGCGTTTTGAAAAGACCATCGCCGTCGATGCCACCAATCCTTACAGCTACTACTACTTGGCTTTGGCCCACCACCACCTCACTCATTACCAGCAGTCAACCAACTTTTTGGACGTGGCGGAATCCCTCCTGAGCGAGGAGGCCTACTGGCTGGCACGGGTATTTGCCCTGAAAGGAAAGAACCTCGAGGCCCTCGGGTCAATGGGGCAGGCCGATGCCAGCTATGCCCAGGCCCTTCAAGTAGATCCTAATAATCAAGCTGCATTTGAAGCCATGACCGAGATAAGATTTCAATAGTGTGAGGTTGCTGGTAGAGACCGACGATCAACGGCTATCTTGAACTCTGCCGCTTCTCCAGAGTGTAATTGACGGTGAAGCGGATGCTG
>JACZQL010000152.1 GCA_022545745.1 Deltaproteobacteria bacterium
AACAGGACTGCGGGTCCAGGCAAGCCTGGTAAAATGGTGCCGGTCTCTGGTAATTCGGGCTGCATGGTGTTATTTCCTTTCCTCTTTTTTTCCACCCCTCAAGCCAACAGGAACCCATACCACAAGCCTATACAAATTGCCAACCTCGAACCTGGTTGTTCGACCACTGCAGCCGGAATCCCCGTGCGTCTAATTTAGGAGTTTCTACCCCATCCCAGCCAGTAGGAGGAGCAGCAAAAACTCCGCCCTCCTTTGCAAAGAAAAATGGCCCTTTCTCCCCCTAGGTGAATGGACAAGGGACCAGATCCGGGCTAATATAGTTGGTTAACCGTGGGCCAGGAAGAATATAGAGAACTCTCTTCTTTTTTGCAGAAATTTGTCCTCCGGGTCAGAGTGCTCAAGGGGATGGAGGGGCTCTTTTTAATTGGTGTCTGCGCCCTGGTGCTTTTTCCCCTCGGGTTGGGGATCCAATATATCAAGGAAGCATTCCCTTACGCACCATTAAGCTACAGCGTCCTTACCGCCGTTAGCGCTGTCATATTGCTAGGTTGGACTTTTTCCGAGTGTCTGAAAAAGCGCCCTAAGGAGTGGAGCGCCCGTTTTATCGAAGAAAAACACCCGCAACTTAGGAATAACCTGATCAACTCACTACAGCTGTACCCTCAGGTCGCGGATGCGGCAAAGCTGGGGATATCCAGCTCGATGGTCCTGGCCCTCCTGCGTGTCACCCGCAGTCAGCTGCAAAAGATTCAAATTAAGGATTTGATTAGCAAGGACCGGATCAAGGCCGAGGCCCGTCTCTTTGGGTTATTGCTCGTTCCAGTTCTCGCTCTGGTTCTTTTCAATCCATCGTCTGTAGGGGAAACCTTCAGCCTATTGGTTCACCCCCTAAGGGACCTTCCACCTTCCGAGACCTTCATCGACGTGAACCCCAAAGGGACCCGTATGGTTCGCGGCTCCTCCGTTCGGATCGAAGCCACGGCTTCCGGGGCCATCCCAAAATCCATGGACCTGATCCTTTCCACCGAAGAGTCCAAAGACCAGACGGAAAAGCTTTATATGGATAATCTGGGGGAAGGGAAATTTGCCGCCACGATCCAGGATGTCCAAAAGAGCCTTCAGTATCGGGTCGCCGTGGGACCCTTTTCCTCTCCTTGGTACGCCATTGAGGCCGTTGAGTCACCCGCCATCGGCAATATTAAACCCACCCTTTATCCTCCCCATTACACGGGGCTGCCCATGCAGACCCTCGATGGGGGAAACATCGAAGGGATCAAGGGTTCGACCATCCGGCTGGAGGCGCGGAGCAACAAAGAGTTGGCCAAGGCCAAAATTATCCTCGATCAAGGCAGGGAGATCCCCTTGAAAATTCAGGGCAAGAAACTGCAGGGCAGCCTCGTGCTACTTCAATCGCAGAGGTATCAGATCCTGGTGGAGGATTCGCTGGGATTTCGCAATGCTCCGATCTCCTATGAGCTAAGGGTCAAACCAGACGCATTCCCAAGCGTCGAACTGTTGCGGCCATCCGAAGATCTGGAGGTGAACGGGGACGAATCCCTTGTGGTGGAGTTTAGCGCGAAGGACGACTTTGGGATTCAGGATGTCTTTCTAGTGACAAAGGTCAGGGACAAGGAGGAAAGAATCCGGATTCGTAAAGACGTTAATAGTAAGGTGGCCCGCAGAGAAAGGTACCTTTGGGATGTGGGAAGGCTGAAGCTTCAGGAAGGGGATGAAGTCCTCTACTATCTCGAGGTCCTGGATAATGACACCATCTCGGGCCCCAAAGTGGGTTCTTCGAGGGCCCTGAAGCTACGTTTAAAGGACCTCAAGGCGGAGCACAAACAAGTTGCTGAGATGATCCATGACCTGTCGAATCAAATGTTGGACCTGCTGGCAGACCACCTCGAGAGAGGGGTACCAGGAGAAAATGAGCCCCTCCAGCAGGCGGACAACAAGGATAAGGCGATCGAGCAGAAGGCCGGAGAATTGATGGAGCGCATCGAGGAACTCATGGAGCGAACGGAAATAGATCGCCTATCCAATTTTGCCACCTGGTCTGATCTCCAGTCGCTCAAGCGCAATCTCCAGTTTACCAAGGACGAGCTACTCCAGAAGAGGGCCCAGGCGGTTTCTCCCCAGGACAGAGAGAGGCTGGATGATGAAATCTCCTCCGAGCTCGAGAGAATGTCACTGCTTGCAGAAGACATGACGAAGAGACTCACCGCCCAAGAGGTTTCCCGCACGGCACAGGACCTGTTGAGATCCCAAGAGAGGCTCATGGAGTCCATGGGAAACTTGCAGAGTGGGAACAAAGAACTGGACGCGGTTCTGAAAGAGCTCTCCCGTCTGGCCAAGCAGCTCGGGGAGCTTCAGCAGTCACTCTCCAAGTTTGCCTCTCGACTCCCGCAAGAGTTTATGAACAGCGATTCCATCCAGGGACTGGATTTCCGCAATATGATGTCCGGACTCAATGAGATTCGTAAAAAGCTCATGGAGGGGGATATCGAGGGTGCCATGCGACTGGCTCGAGAGCTCTTCAACCAGATGGCCTCCATGGTCGCTGCGCTGCGTAACGCTCACCAATCGGCCATGTCCTCCACCATGGGAAGAATGCAGGGGGAGATGATGCGCTCGGCCAGCGAGCTACAGCGGATTGTGCGCGAGCAACAAGAGATTCTGGAGCAAACTGAAGGGACCCACAAGAAAACCTTGGAGAGAAGGGAAGCGCTCCTGAAAGAGAAACTGGAACAATTTCAGGCAAAGGCCCAGGAAGAGGCGGCTCGGTTGGCCAAACTCTTCCCTAATCAGGAGTCACACAACGAGGAAGGGGCCTCCGCCGATGAGTTGGATGAGGTCACCATGAACAACCTCGCCAACAACCTGACAGTCAAGCTGCAGGAAAAGGACCTCGAGATGCTGAGCCGGATCATGAAACTGGCTCGCCAAGAGCTGGGAAAAAAACGTCGCGCGGAACAGGAGGAAAAGGCGCGGTCGGCTGAAGCCCTTATAGAGGGCCTCACAAAAGATCTCGAGGCCTTGCTAGAGGAGCCGGTCGTGGAGCTGATGCCTGGACAAAAAGCGGCCCTGGCGGATCTCTCCCAGCAAGAGGGAGATCTCCAAGAGCGGACCGCGAACCTCCATGACAAGTTCAGCCCCCTATTCCAGCTCTTTCCCTCCCTGGATCCCAAGATATTAAAGAACATCCGCGAGGCGTCCGTATCCATGGAAGAGGCGGAAAACCAATTGGCCGGCCTAAACGCCAAAGAGGCGATCCCACCGGAGCAGACGGCCTTGGATCGTCTGCTGGATTCCAGCCAGCAGATGCAGAGTTCCATGCAGCAGCTCGCCCAGAGGGGACAGCTTGGACGCATGCCGGTCGTCTATCTGTTCCGCAGAGGGCGATTCCTGCCAGGAGGTAGGCTCGTCCCCCTTCCCGGCGTTCCCAAGTTCCCCGACTTTGATGCCGAAGGTGGTTTAAGTGGGCTCGACACCGAAAAATTCCAGTTGCCAGGGAAAGAGGACTATCGAGTTCCGCGTCGCTATCGCGAGGAGATCTTGGAGTCGTTGAAGCAAGGAGTCCCCGACCAATTCAAAGATCAGATAGAGAACTATTTTAAAGATTTGTCACAATAACACAGCCGGCTGAGGGTATTCCCTTTTTGAATTTATTCAGATCCTTTTTCCTATTCATCGTATTTCTCGCCAACTTATTCCCTGCCTCCCTAGCAGTTGGGGCTGAATCCCAGGAGTTTCTCATTCAGAAGGGAGCGCAGCACCTAGAGGCGTGGCGTGTCCCAGAGGCCGCAGAGGTCATTTCCCAGCTCACCCGTGAGAGCCCCGAAACTCTAGAGGTACTCGATCTACAGGCACAACTTGCCTTTTACCAGGGAAAATATGCAGAGGCCTTCCGTATTGCAGAGAAGGCCTTAGCCATCGAATCAGCCAGCGAGGAGCGTCAGACCATGCGCCTTCTGGCCCAGCAGACACAAGACACCGTCGGGAAGCTAAAACGCTTCGAAAGCGAACATTTCATCCTCTTTCTCAACGAAGAGGAGGACGGGATCTTGGTCTCGTGGCTCCTGGAGGGCCTGGAGAAAAGTTATCAGGCCATCGGAGAGGAGTTGGGCTTTTACCCGCAGGAGAAAGTTCGTGTCGAAATAGCCCCAGACGTGGCCTCGTTCAATGCCATCTCCACCCTGTCTCTCAGGGATATCGAGGAGACGGGCGCTGTGGGAATCTGTAAATTCAACAAGGTGATGGCCATATCGCCTAGGACCCTGAGGCATGGTTACCGTTGGTTGGACTCCCTGAGCCACGAATACCTCCATTACGTGATCGTCGCCCTGAGTAACAACAAGGCCCCCATCTGGCTTCATGAAGGAATCGCCCGCTTCTATGAAACCCGCTGGCGAAGCAAGGAGGGAGCCAACCAGGCTGCTGACTATCTCACTCCATCCAGCCAGACCCTCTTGGCTCGGGCTTTGGAAAAGGACCGACTGGTCCCATTCGAAAAAATGGAACCTTCGCTCATCTACCTGGAGACACCCGAGCAGGTACAGTTGGCCTATGCAGAAGCGGCCTCCACTATCGATTTCATCACCGACCGTAAAGGCTCAGATGGCATCCGCGAGCTACTGTCCGAGCTGAGAGAACAGCCAACCCCGCAAGCGGTTGAAACTGTCATGGCCGTTCCTTTTGACAAGTTCGAAACCCAGTGGCAAGAATTTCTTAACGCAAAAGGGCTGAAAGAAATCGCAGGGAGCCGGGTGCGGAAGTTGAAGGTCAAGGGAAAAGGAAAGGCAGACGAAGAAACGGTGGAGCTCAAGGAGATCCAATCTGTGGTTGCCCGCAACCGAACACACCTGGCGGACCGGCTGTGGGCAAGGGGCAGAACGGTGGCCGCCTCAGCCGAGTACCAGCGGGCCTTGAAGGCAAGCCCCCACTCACCGATCATCCTCATCCGCCTGGGCCGAGTCCTCACCGACTCGAAGAAATACCAAAAGGCCCTTCCCTACCTCAAGCAGGCCCAAGAAATGGATCCGGACTATGTGGGTACCTATGTGCAACTTGGACGCCTCTACAACGCAACAAAAAAATATTCATTGGCAAAGGTCTCCCTGGAAGAGGCCATCCAAATCAACCCCTACGACCCAACGATTCACCGCCTCCTCTTCCAAATCCACACGGCCCTAGGCGAGACTGAAGAGGCAAAAAACGCCAAAGCCAATTTACAAAAGCTCTTAAGATAAGGTGAGAGGACCTTCCATTA
>JACZQL010000153.1 GCA_022545745.1 Deltaproteobacteria bacterium
TGTCCCACTAGAATTGCCCCCTTTGTTTCATATTTTTAAAATTCAGCTAGCTCACCTTATAAGACCCTCCTTAAATAATCGGGATTGTATCTAAACACACGGCCTCCCTGAGGGTCAAGAGAACGGTTGGTTCGAGCCCCAGGGGACGCGTATGCCACAACAGGAGCTTGCATTGCGGCATTTCCGGGAGGAAAATAGGCATGGTCACTACTGAACACTAGGAGCGGACTGCAAACCATGCCCAAATCCTTTTTCGCCGTATTATGTGACGATGTGCGGGAGGAAATGAGAGGGAAAGTGAGCTTGATGGGAATCTTTAGTCAGTTCATGGTCTCTGACTTTTCTAAACCCCTCCCCCGATTCCGCCTCTTTGCGAAAATAGGTTTTGAGAGTGCCGGAAACCATCCCTTTACGATTAGACTCCGCAGCGGGGAAGGGCAGAACATCTTTGAATTCAGTGGCACGGCCAATGTCAGGGATGAAGACGAAGTAACAAACCTTTATATGGCTAATATAAATATAGGTTTCGACAATCTAAAACTCCCACGACCGGGACTCTACGAACTCGTTTTCTTCTACCAACAGCAAGCGTTTCACATCGTCCCACTCCAGGCAGTCTTGGTCAAACCACCCACTCTTCAGTAACCTACCGAGAAGAGACACTTAACCGCAGATTAACGCGGATAAGGATTTGGACATCTCACCTGCGGAGACGCAGAGACTAAACTGCAAAGCGCATAGAGCATGGCGCAAAGAGCGAGCAGCAGGCATCCCCTAGCTCGGTACCTTCCACTTGATCTCACTCTAGATGAACCCTAGCACTGCAATTTTGCTCAAGCAGGGATGGACATTCCCTCTATGGTGAGGTAAAAGCCTTCAGATTGGGGCTATGGAAACTCGAGTCAATTTCCCGTCAGATGGCTTGAATTTATGTGGCGTGGTGCAAGCGCCACCTAATTTTAACCCAAATGAGCGCCGGCCAGCCTTTTTGGTCCTACACGGCTTCGGCGGTAACAAAGAGGGCTCGGGCCAGATCGCCATCGCCAATCAACTGATCCAGTGGGGCTATGTGACGATGCGCTTTGACTTTCGCGGCTGCGGCGATAGCGAAGGCGAACATGGTCGCATTCTCTGTCTCGATCAGGTCAAGGACACGTCCAACGCAGCGACCTACATGGCCAGCCGGCCTGACGTGGATCCCAAGCGTATCGCTTTGGTGGGCAGCAGCTTCGGCGCAGCAGTGGCTGTTTACACGGCCGGTATCGATGAGCGGGTGGCCGCAGTCATCTCCTGCGGAGGTTGGGGCGATGGCGAACGCAAGTTCCGCCGCCAGCACCCGACCCCCGAGGCGTGGACTCGCTTCACAAACATGTTGGAGGAAGGGCGGCGCCATCGGGAACAGACCGGCAAGTCTCTTATGGTCCCACGTTTCGACATCGTTCCCATCCCGGAGCACCTCCGCAACCGTATGAGCAAGAGATCGATTATGGAGTTCCCGGCTGAAACGGCGCAAAGCATGTACGACTTCCGCGCGGATGAAATGGTGGGAAAGATCGCGCCGCGCCCGTTATTATTGTTACATAGCGCCCGCGACTCCGTGACACCCACCGAGGAATCCATCGAGATGTTCCGCAGGGCAAAGCAGCCAACGGAACTGCACTTACTCTCGGAAGTGGATCACTTCACGTTCAGTGAGGAGGACCCGCGAGTGTCACGCCTTGTCTCCGACTGGTTGGGACGCTTCTTCCCAGTATAATCCCCACTCTATTGATACCGAACTTTCTTGGATTCTTACCGAGACAATGTTCAACAGAATCACTTCAATAAAGTTTTTCGCGCCAAGACTCCGCCAGAGGACGTACCAGACTTTGGCTAAGCCAAGGTGTAAAGAATTATTAACCGCAGATTCACGCAGATTTACGCAGATAAGGATTCGGACATTTCACCGCAGAGACGCAGAGTACGCTGAGGGAAGAATTTTTGCCCAATCGGGAGACGGCGATTGGGCAAAAGAGCTAGTCTTTAAAAGAGCTATGTTTTTGTTTGTCGTCGTCTCCCGACAAACAAAAATGAAACTCTCTGCGCCCTCTGCGCCTCTGCGGTGAGACTCTTAAAGGGTTCTTTCTCTGTGTTCGTCTGCGTGGGTCTGCGGTTAATTTCTCCTAACACCTTGCGCTATGCTCTTTGCGCTTAGCCGTTTTTAACGTGCGCTGAGTTCATGGACCGCTTCCACCATGGCGATCACGTTCTCCACGGGTGTCTCGGGAAGAACCCCATGGCCCAGGTTAAAGATGTGCCCCGGTCTTCCTTTGGCACGTTTTAATATCTCTGAAACACGGGTTCGAATCTCGGCCCTAGGGGCAAACAGTGCCGTCGGATCAAGGTTTCCTTGCACCCCAACATCGTGGCCCACGTGTTTCCATCCCTCCGCCAAATCAACACGCCAGTCCAGACCGATGACATCCCCTCCAGCATCTCGCATGTGCTTGAGCAATCCCGTGGTCCCCGTACCAAAGTGAATGACAGGAGTCCCCGGGGTCAGCCCAGAGATCAATGTGCGCATGTGAGGGAAGACAAACTTCTGATAGTCATCCGGGGCCATGCAGCCGACCCAGCTATCAAAGATCTGGACCGCTTCCGCACCCGCCGCAATTTGCGCGTTCAGGTACTGAATCAGCGCACGCGACAGACGCTCCATTAGAGCATGCCACGCCCCCGGATCAGAATAGAGGAGTTGCTTCGTGTGAAGATAATTCCGCGAACTTCCCCCATCGATTAAATAGGACGCCAGGGTAAAAGGAGCACCGGAAAATCCGATCAATGGGACCCGGCCATTGAGTGCTTCACGAATCTTACCAACCGCCTCGAAGACAAAGGGAAGGGATTTTTCAGGATCGACTTCAAGCAGTCGATCCACATCGGCGCCAGTGCGAACCGGTCTGTGGATTACGGGTCCGTCGTTCTTCGAATACTCCAGTCCCACCCCCATGGGTTCAAGGAGCAAGAGAATATCGCTAAACAGAATGGCAGCGTCCACTCCCAAGCGCTCCACCGGCAAGAGGGCGATCTCCGTGGCGAGCTCCGGATTTTTACATAGCTCGAGAAACCCGAATTTTGCTCTGAGGTCTCGATACTCTTTCATATACCGCCCTGCCTGGCGCATGAGCCAAACGGGCGTGTAAGGTGTCTTCTTCCGACGGCAGGCTGCGAGAAAGGGGTGATTCGGGCTGGTCATAAGCTTCTGGTGAGGTCCAAGCTCCCGAGCTTGGGCGGTGACTGGTACCGGCTATGATGGTACCAATTGACCGGCACTCCTTAGTTGCATTAACGACCTGAGTTGTGAGGTTTCGCCGTACCGATGGCCTCGTCTCCGTATTTTTCTCGTATTTCGTCGATGCCCCGGTACAGCTTTTCCAGTGATTTGCGTTTCTGATGATCGAATATGGACTCCTGCCACCCTGTGCTTTGGAGGTTACTTGCACTTACACCCAATAGACGGATCGTTCCGCCGCGTGTGAGATTATTCTTTAAAAGATGGCTTGCCACCTCGAAGATTTCCCGATCGAAACAGGTGGGAGTTGGGAGAGTCTGGGAACGAGTAATGGTTTTGAAATTGGTATAGCGAATCTTCACGGTGATGCACCGTGCGTAGGAACCGTGATGGCGCAATCGTCCCCCAACTTCCTCGATCAACCTCCACAATACTCCCTCCATTTCTTCTACCCTCTGGATTGGTTTATCCAAAGTGGTCTCATTCCCGATGGAGTGATCATGGATCCTATCCTCGGATTCACTTTCGTCAAGATCGAGATGATGGTTCTTGAGATCAGGATGCTTTAGGAGGTCGGCAATGGTTTTTATTCCTCGCTTGGACAACTCTTCATGAGTCTTTGGGCCAACTCCTGGAATTGCCTTGACCGGCAAAGGAGAGAGAAAGCTACGTTCGGCCTGGGCAGGTACATAAATAAGCCCATGGGGTTTGGCATAGGTTGCGGCAATCTTAGCCAAGACACGGCTAGTGGAAAGTCCACCCGAGCATGGAAGACCGAGCTCTCCCTCTACGCGGTTGATAATATCATGGGATGTCTTTAGAGGCGCACCCATAAGCCGCTCTGTCCCGGTGAGATCCACGAGCCCTTCGTCGATGGAGTTGGCGTGAACTTCCGGTGAATACTCATCCAGAAGGGCAAAGACTTTCTCGGAATACTCGCTGTAAACCCGCCGGCGGCTCGGCAAGAAGATCCCCTGGGGGCAGAGTTTTCTTGCCTGGAAACCAGGCATGGCCGAATGGACACCGTATTTTCTAGCCTCGTATGATGCGGAGGTCACAACCCCTCGACCACTCGCGCCCCCTACAATGACAGGCTTGCCCTTCAAGGTAGGATTCAGCACCCGCTCTACAGAGACGTAGAAACAATCCATATCGACGTGGAGATACCAGCGCACAGCCCCTGAGATTAGGTGAGGACGTGGCGGAAGTCAAATTGTCCGACTAAGCGGTCTAAATTCTTAGGAAAAGACTTAACCGCAGATTAACGCAGATACAAATTCTTATGCCCTTCGGGCATTTTTCGGCCGTTTCGACCGAAAACAAACCTGTGCCCGTCTGCGTCCATCTGCGGTTGTCTGCGGTTAAAAAATTATAAATTTTCCGTCTCCATCTGACATCAGAGGCTTGACCTAAGATATACTTAGGTTAAGAATGCTAGAAGATTCGGTTCCATAGGAGGTAAACGACATGGCTGCAACGATTCCGGAAAAGTTCAAAGATCTCTTAACAAAACAGGCCTTTGCCCATCTTGCCACATTAATGCCAGACGGCAGTCCCCAGGTGACACCCGTATGGTTCGACTACGATGGAACCCATATTCTAATCAACACAGCCAAGGCAAGGGTCAAAGACAAAAACATGCGACACCAAAAAAAGGTGGCCCTTTCCATCTTGGACCCGGAAAACCCGTACCGGCACATAGCCGTGCGCGGTGAGGTGGTGGAAATCACCGAGGAGGGCGCCGACACACACATTGACAAGATGGCCAAGAAGTATCTGGGGAAGGACAAGTATCCGTTCCGCCAGCCGGGGGAGGTCCGTGTTCTCTACAAGATCCGTCCCGAGCGGATCGCGACCATGGGCTAGATTGTCTTTTACAGGTTAAATTCTAAAGAAAAACACTTAACCGCAGATTTTCGCAGATTAACGCAGATAAAGACTCGGTCATCTTACCGCAGAGACTCCGCCAGAGGACGGATCAGCATTTGGCTGAG
>JACZQL010000154.1 GCA_022545745.1 Deltaproteobacteria bacterium
AGGAAGATCTCTTGGACACTGAAAGCGCCCAATCCAATGACAAGGGTGAGGGGGAGAAAGATGAGCTAGAAAAAGAAGCCGAGAAGGGTATTCCAGCGGGCAGCAGTGCAGTTGAGCTGTACCTTCGCGAAATTGGGTCCGTTCCCCTGCTCACCCGGGAGGGTGAAGTAGAGGTAGCGAAGCAGATCGAAGAAGGGGAGATTCAGGTTTACGAATCAGTTCTTTCATCAACCGTTGCATTGCAATACACCCTTGAACTAGGTGATAAAGTTGCGAATGATGAGCTAAACGTATGTCACATATTATTGGAGACTGCTGAGAGTGATGATTCCTCGAGCCCTGCAGCCGCTCGGGACAGCGAGCTCCTTCACCGCAGGCGCTTCCTCGGAAAAATTGCGAAGCTGCGTCGGCTCAACCGAGATATTGGTGCGGCTCAGCAGGAATTGAGAAAAAGGAGACTTTCGCTCCGACGCAGGGCTAAACTTGACAATGAACTCTCTAGAAAAAGGGGACGAGCGACTCAATGGCTAGTGGCCCTTGGTCTTTCGAAAATTGAGATTCAAAGGATTGCTGAGAGGTTGAAGGATTCCCATTCTCGTTTGACCGAGCTGGAAAGGAAGGTCCGAGGTTGTAGAAAAACAAAAATCCGCAAAGGGATTCTCTCATCCATAGGAGCCATTGAAAACGAGATGGGGACGTCAAGGGAGGAACTTGGAGTTCGAGTGAATTCCATTCTGGAGGGGGAACGGAAAGCGGACGTGGCGAAGAAATTGATGACCCAGGCCAATTTGCGCTTGGTGGTTAGTATTGCAAAGAGGTATTCTAATAGTGGTCTTCAGTTCTTGGATCTCGTTCAAGAGGGGAACATTGGCCTGATGAGGGCGGTGGAAAAATTTGATTATCGGCTCGGATATCGATTTTCAACTTATGCGAATTGGTGGATTCGTCAGGCCATTAGAAGGGATATCTTCAACTCGGGGCGAACCATCCGGACTCCAGTGCATATCATTGAGGAAAGGACCAAATTGATCCGCACCTTCCGGGATCTCCTTGACAGGCTTGGACGGGAACCACTGCCCGAGGAGATTGCAAAGGAGATGGGCCTTCCTCTGAAGGAGATCCGCAGGGTCATGAAACTGGAAGCGGAACCGGTTTCTCTGGATGCACCCAGCAGTGAAAACGGGGAAGGACTGCTTTCTGATTTCGTCGAAGATAAGCAGGTTTTAAAACCCTTGGAACGTGCCATAGAGGCGAATTTGTGCGTGAAGATTAAAATGGCCTTAGCGACCCTACCGCCAAGGCAAGAGGTGGTCCTTCGCTTGCGGTTTGGGATCGGTATGCCACATGACCACACCCTTAAGGAATTGGCCGAGAGATTTTCACTCACCCGTGAGCGAATTCGCCAGATCGAGGAGAAGGCACTTCGAAAGCTTCGTTTTCCAATCGGCTCACTCAAACGGGCGGAAAAGCTCGGGGAAGCACCTCGGACAAGAACGCTGTAAATGGAATTAGACAGGCAAGAGAGGGTTTAAGTTTTAATCTCAAATTAACGGAGGAGGTTTTGACATGGCAAACGACGTACTGACTAGTATCGATGAGCAGGTCAAGAAGAATAACGTGCTGGTGTTCATGAAAGGGAACCCGCAGTTTCCTCAATGTGGCTTCTCGGCACATACCATAGAGATATTGCAATCCTATGGTGTTCCGTTCGAAACGGTGGATGTGCTGGCCGATCCGGAGGTTCGAGACGGCGTCAAGCGATACTCCAAATGGCCAACCATTCCCCAGATTTATATCAAGGGAAAATTCATCGGAGGTGTTGATATCCTTCACGAAATGCACGAGCGGGGTGAACTTGCTCCCCTGCTAAAAGAGGAGAATGAGAAGTAATGTTCCCTAGCAGGTTATTGAAAAAAGCTGTTTGCAGGCTGGTCAAAAAGATCTCAGAGGCGAGGCGCGCGATAAATCGACGAGCGGAGGCGTACTTAGATGGTACGTTGGAGCGAGGCGATTGAGCGCAACGAAGCATATGAGTCTTTTTCAGCAGCCTGCTAGACCGCCCCAATAGGATCGTCGGTCCTTTGCATGCTTACTCAAGGACAAAATAACACCTTAACCCGAGTCAGCCCCGGTACCCCTATGGGGCACCTCATGCGCCGCTACTGGCATCCCGTGGCAGCGGTTGCAGAACTAAACAATGGTCAAGTTAAGAAGGTAAAGGTCCTAAACGAGTCGTTAGTCATTTGCCGTGACAAAAAGCGGCGGGTCCGTCTCCTGGTCGAGTCCTCGCTCCATGGAAATGCGTCCCTGGCCCACAGCATACCGGAATTTAAAAGCCTGCGCTGGTCGTACCAAGGCTGGGTATTTAATTCCATAGGCGAGTGTGTCGAGCAACCGTTGAAGCGACTGGGAAGTCTGTTCAAGGACCGCATAAGGACAAGGGAGTATCCCGCTGCGGAACTGGGTGGGCTGATTTTCGCGTACCTTGGTCCTGAACCTGTGCCTAGGCTGCCTCGGTATAACACGCTGCTCTGGGACGATGCCGTGCGTGAGATCAACGGCACTGTGATCGCCTGTAATTGGTTGCAGGTGTTGGAAAACCTTCTTGACCCTTACCATGTGGAGTTCCTCCACGGCCGGTTTTTTGAGCATGTCCTTCGACTCAAGGGAGGAGGACAACTCGAGGAATTTCTGGGCCGCTACGCTCCGAAACCCATTAAGAAGATCGCGTTTGATCTCTTTGAAGACGGTATCATCGAGCGACACATGATCCGAAGCGAGGAGGAAATCAGCTGGAAGGTCGGGGCTCCGACCTTTTTTCCGACCACAACACTGGTCGGGTCCGTCGAAAACAGTAAGGTGATTAACTTCGTGGTGCCATTGGATGATACGCACACATGGTTCGTGGTGTATTTGGCCGAGCGAACGGGTATCCCGACTCCATGGGAGGAGACGCCCCAATTCTTCGATGTGCCAGGAGTGGACGACGGCAGGAAGTTCGTCCTGGACACCGCAAACGGACAGGACCATATGGTTGTGGTGACTCAGGGAGATATAGCCCGGCGTGAGATCGAGCACCTTACGACGTCTGATATGGGAATCACCCTTTACCGTCAGCTGTTGATGAATCAAATTGAGCTGATGGAAAGGGGTGGAGAGCCCATGAACGTTTACCAAGACTCGGACAGGAATCCAATTGAGTTGGATAATCTCTTAGAGATTGCCTGAGACGCGTTCGAGTATCCATGAAAAACCGTGAACTCGATGGTGCATGGGATTATCATAATCGGACAAAGCATTCTTTTTACAGTATTCGCACCAACCCACATTTCATGGACTGGGACAATCAGCCGCTTCCTTTCAAAATCTATTCCACATTAGATCCCGTTCCCATACCGCAAGACCTTTCTTCATCCGGGATGCCGGCTCTGACCGCAATCTCGAGCACAGGCCTCAAGCAAGACGGTCAGCCCATTATTAATAAACAGATTCTAGCGGAGATCTTTCATTTTTCCGCCGGGGTTACCAAACGCAAGACCAATCCAGGAGGGGAAATCCTCTTCCGTGCTGCCGCCTGTACCGGCGCGCTTTATCACATTGATCTTTACCTTATCTGCGGTGAGCTATCCGATTTGGCAGCGGGGGTCTATCATTTCGGTCCCCACGACTTTACCTTGAGAAAACTCCGCTCAGGGGATTACCGGTCTGTTGTCATAGATGCCAGTGGTCAAGAGCCCGCCGTGGCCAGTGCCCCGGCGACGTTAGTCTGTGCCTCGACCTACTGGCGCAACTCGTGGAAATACCAGGCTCGAGCCTACCGGCATTGCTATTGGGACAACGGTACGATCCTGGCCAACCTGTTAGCAGCCACGGCGGCCCGCAGAGTTAAATCCCGTGTGATTATCGGTTTCGTCGACAAGGCCATCAACGAACTTCTGGGTCTCGACCCCGAGCGTGAGGGTGCACTGACCCTTGTCCCCCTTGGGGACACTGCACCCACGGCACCTGCGCCATCACCCGAGATGGAACCGCTTCATTTGGAGACGATGCCCCTTTCCAAGAAAGAGGTTGACTATCCAGCCATCCGAGCGATGCACACTGCTTCGTCTTTGGATAGCCAGGAAGAGGTCATCGCTTGGCGCAAGCAGTCTGCGGCTGGTGGCCAAGCTGGAACGACGAGGAAACCCAAGGGGCGCTTCGTACCGCTTCAACCACTCCCCGATCAGGATATGCCGGGAGATACCATTGAGCAAGTCATCATGCGCCGTGGCTCCACCCGGCAGTTTTCTCAGGAAAGCATTAGCTTTGCCCAACTGTCCACCATGCTCAAGCAGGCCACGGGTGGCATCCCGGGGGATTTCTCGGATGGGGGCACTCTCAACGAGCTATACCTTATTGTCAATGCGGTGGATGATTTATCCCCCGGTGCCTACGTCTTTCACCGAGACACCTCGGGCCTTGAGCTGATCAAAGAGGGCAATTTCAGGCGTGATGCGGGCCACCTGGGATTGGGCCAAGAGATTCCTGCCGATGCCAGCGTCGATGTCTTTTCCCTGGCCGATCTCAGGGTGATTTTGGAACGGTTCGGGAATCGCGGTTATCGTGCCGCTCAGCTAGAGGCCAGCATCACCGGTGGAAAACTCTATCTTTCCGCTTATGCCCAACGCCTCGGGGCGTCCGGTCTCACCTTCTTCGATGACGACGTGACGGAGTTCTTTTCCCCCCACGCTGCTGGCAAGAGCGTAATGTTCTTGGTAGCATTGGGGAAGATAGTGAGGCGCACGCGGAAGTAAGGATCAGCATCATCCCTCGGTTCTGAACCCCGATCCGACAAAAATGAGTGAGCAATGTGGGATCTTGGGCCAGCCATTTCAACGGTCGCCGACATTTTGGTCACTGGCCCGTAGTTGCACTACCTGTGAGTTACCAATGTATGGCACAATCAGCTCTGGAGCCCTATATGATGCTTGCTAACGATACTTTTTTGGAAGGATCAATGTTCGGATCGGGGTGAACAGCCAGCCCCTTTGGCATCAACTCTCTCGTTATTACCGACTCTGATTCTGCCGCCGTCAGCCTTGCTGCTTTTCTATGTGAGTGCGTCTAGCAGGCTGCTGAAAAAGACTCATATGCTTCGTTGCGCTCAATCGCCTCGCTCCAACGTACCGCCTAAGTACGCCTCCGCTCGTCGATTTTTTGCGC
>JACZQL010000155.1 GCA_022545745.1 Deltaproteobacteria bacterium
CCTCAAGACAGAAATGGGAGATAGGGCCCATCCTTTCTTGATCTTTCCTCGCTATACGGGTTGACCAGCTTTGCCTTGATGGAGTCACGAATAATTCGCGAGGGGTATGCAAGGTATATTGCGTGGTAAGGGGTTAGGTCCATGCTACTTTCAAAACAGAATCAATAGCACCACCGGCCCGTTACCTTGTCCCGGTGTTTGTACCCTGCTGGGCCGCCTCTAGAACACGTAAGTATGCGCAAACAATAGTAAATCTTATACTCTACTGAGTGAGTAGTTTATGCCCGTCGGGGTAGGCTCGTCAATTTCCTGATGGTGGGAGGCACGGCTGTCGCCCCTTCCGGCTTTCGGCAATTCCCGAAACGCCGAAAAAGATTTTTAAACACTTAGAAAATAAGGGATTAGCGCTGCTGGACTGCCTCGAAGAGGTGGAGCTGCTTTGCCTTGCCCTCGTCATCAAAATGGAGGGGATAGTTCCCGGTGAAGCAGGCATCACAGAAGCCGTCGGACTTGCCGTTGAGAAAGGTGTACATGCCCTCTCGACTGAGATAGGCAATGCTGTCTGCCTCGATGAATTTACGGATTTCTTCCACGGGGTTCGTAGAGGCAATGAGCTCCTTACGGCTCGGGGTATCAATCCCGTAATAACAGGGACCCGTTGTGGGTGGGGAGCTAATCCGCATGTGAACTTCCTTTGCCCCTGCATCCCGGAGCATACGGATGATCTTACGGCTCGTGGTACCGCGTACGATGGAGTCATCCACCACGATCACCCTCTTGTTCTCCAGCACTGCCCTTTGAGCGTTGAGTTTGATCTTAACCCCGAAGTTCCGAATGGACTGCTGCGGCTCAATAAAGGTTCGGCCTACGTAGTGGTTACGGATGAGTCCAAACTCCACCGGAAGTCCGGACTCCTGTGCATAGCCCAAGGCTGCAGGGACCCCCGAATCCGGTACCGGAGTAACTAGATCTGCCTCCACTGCGCTTTCACGAGCAAGCTGCCGGCCAAGCTCTTTGCGAATCTGGTAGACATTGCGACCGTAGATGTTGCTATCTGGGCGCGAAAAGTAGATGTACTCAAAGATGCATTTGGCATGGGGTATGGGTGGAAAGGGCTTTAAGGATTCCATCCCTTCGGGGCCGAAGGTCAAAATCTCTCCCGGTTCCACCTCTCTCAGGTATTCCGCCTCGATCAGATCCAGGACGCATGTCTCCGAGGTTACGACATAGCCGTCCCCATTTGCAGCGTTACGAAACTTCCCCACAACCAGGGGACGAAATCCCCTGGGATCCCGCGCCGCGACCATCCGGTCCAGGGTCAAAAACAGCAGCGAGTAAGCCCCACTGACCCGGCTAAGGGAATCCACCAGCCGCCCCATGAGTGTCTTCTCTCTGGACGTAGCAATGAGGTGAATGAAGACCTCGGTGTCCGAAGTGGACTGAAAGATTGAGCCGTAGGCCTCCAATTCTGCTCGTAGGGACTGGGCATTGACCAGGTTTCCGTTATGGGCCACCGCGATGGGACCATCCGCATACTCCACCACAAAGGGCTGGGCATTCTTGAGATGGCTCTGACCGGAGGTGGAATAACGATTGTGACCGATGGCACTGGAGCCCTTGAGGTTTTTGATGATGTCTTCTTTGAAGATATCGGCCACTAGACCCATCTGACGATGGGAGATGAGAACTTGGCTATCAGAAGATACGATGCCTGCGGATTCCTGGCCTCGGTGTTGAAGAGCGTACAGGCCGAGATAGGCCATGTTGGCAGCCTCAGGGTGTCCGTAGACTCCAACCACTCCACACTCTTCTCGAAACTTATCGAACATAACCTACCCTTGGTTAGTCGGTGATCGATTTTCCCTTATGGTTGTTCGCTGATAAATTATAGGCCCCCAGGATTCGAATTACCATCACACGATAAACGAATGAATGGGTGTTCGTCTGTTGTATTAAGTTAGCTGTTTTTCTAGGGCCCCTGCCCAAATGGTCTTGAGGTCTTCCACCGGCAACTGAACCATGGGCCGAATCTCAAAACGGCTTCCTCCCACGATGCCGATGACCTGCATGGGTGCCCCTTCCTTCTCGGCAATCTCCTTAAGCGAATTCAGGCTCTTCTCCTCCACGGAAACGATGATACGCGATTGGGACTCACCAAAGAGCAGGGCATCGACACGCATCATTTCATGGAGCTCGATCTTTACACCCAAAGCACTCTCCGGCGCAACCACGCAACACTCGACCAGGGCCACGGCCAATCCACCGTCAGACACATCGTGAGCCGAGCGAATGACTCCTTTGTCGATGGCCCTCATGCAGCAACGTTGCACTGCCCGCTCAAGCTTGAGATCAATCCACGGGGGGGTTCCTTTCACCAACCCGTGAAAGACTTTGAGATACTCGCTTCCCCCGAGCTCCTCTCGGGTACGACCCAGGAGGACCACAAGATCTCCTGCAGACTTAAACCATGGGGTCATATGCCTCTCGACCTTGGGGAGAGTCCCCACCATGGCCACGGTGGGGGTTGGATAGATGGAAACCCCATTAGTCTCATTATAGAAACTCACGTTCCCGCTCACAACAGGTACCTTTAAGGCCATGCAACCATCACGCATCCCCTGGATGACCTGAGTGAATTGCCACATCACATCGGGTCGTTCCGGATTGCCGAAATTGAGGCAATCGCTCAAGCCCAGTGGTCGCGCCCCGACACAGGCAAGGTTACGGGCCGCTTCGGACACGGCCAAAACTCCCCCAATGTATGGATCCAGATAGCAATAGCGGCCATTGCCATCAACGGTGAGGGCAAGCCCTTTGCGGCTCCCCTTGACGCGAATGACGGCGGCATCTGAGCCTGGCGCCAAAACCGTGTTGGTTCGCACAATATAGTCGTATTGTCGGTAGACCCATTCTTTGGAGGCGATGTTAGGGGATGCCAAAAGACGTTTCAGGGCGCTTCCCACATCCTCGGGCTCATCGATTTTGCTTAGGTCCAATGTCTGGACCTCGTCTTGGTCCTTGGGCCGTTCAGCCGGACGGTTATAAACCGGTGCCTCTGAGGTCAAGGCCTCAATCGGGATGCAGGCCACTTCTGCGCCCTCAAACAGGGCACGGAACAACTGATTCCTCGTTACCTTCCCGATTACAACGGCATCAAGATCCCACCGACTGCAGATTCGCTTAACTTCCTCCTCCCGGCCCTTTTTCACCACCAGGAGCATGCGCTCTTGGGATTCGGAAAGCAGAATCTCATATGGGTTCATACCCGTTTCCCTCAACGGCACAGAGGAAAGATCGATCTCCACGCCTGTTCCACCCCGGGAAGCCATTTCCGTGGCTGAACTGGTCAAGCCGGCGGCGCCCATATCTTGGATCCCCACCAGCGAGTCCCCTTCCATAACTTTCAGACAGGCCTCCAACAGGAGCTTCTCCGTGAAGGGATCGCCCACCTGGACCGTCGGCCTTTTTTTCTCCGCCTCCTCTGAGAACGCCTCGGAAGCCATGGTGGCCCCATGAATACCGTCCCTGCCGGTCTTGGCCCCCACGTACATCAGGGGATTGCCAACTCCCTTGGCCCTCCCCTTAAAGATCCGTCGCTTCTTGGCCACTCCAAGGGTAAAGGCGTTAACCAAAATATTCGCGTTGTAGGACTCGTCAAAGAAGACCTCACCACCCACGGTGGGGACACCCATGCAGTTACCGTATCCACCTATTCCACCCACGACACCGTTTACCAGGTAAGTCGTCCGGGCATTATCAAAGCTGCCGAAGCGCAGCGAATTGAGTGAGGCAATGGGACGAGCCCCCATGGTAAAGACATCACGCAGAATCCCTCCAACGCCAGTGGCTGCTCCTTGATAGGGTTCGATGAAGGAGGGGTGATTATGGCTCTCCATTTTGAAGACCGCAGCCAACCCGTCTCCAATATCGACGATACCAGCATTCTCTCCAGGACCCTGAAGGACCGCCGGACCTCGCGTGGGCAATTGCTTCAGTAGACTCTTGGAGCTCTTGTAACTGCAATGCTCCGACCACATCACGGAGAAGATACCCAGTTCTGTGAAATTGGGTTCTCGACCGAGCACACCCAAAATCTTCTGGTATTCCTCCTCGGTCAGACCGTGGGAGGCAATCACCTCCGGTGAGAGGGAAGGCTGTGAGGGCTCTTTGTCGTTCGAGCGAATCATGCCTTTCTCCCTTCTGTATTACAGGAAGCCATCACTGAGGAAAAAATTTTGAGGCCATCCTCACCGCCCAAGATTTTCTCGGCGGCGTGCTCGGGGTGAGGCATGAGCCCAAAGACATTTCTGCCTTCGTTACACACCCCAGCGATATGGTCCACGGAACCATTGGGATTGGCAGAGGGTGAGGTCTTACCCTTGGAATCCACATAGCGCAGCAGAATCTGTCGATTTTTGCGGAGACGCTCCAAGGTGGAAGCATCGGTATAGTAGCAGCCTTCGCCATTCTTGACCGGAAGCCTCAGGAGTTCCCCCTTCTTCGCCAGGCAGGTAAATGGCGTTTGATCCTCCTCCAGGCTAAGAAAGACTTGGCGGCAGATAAATTTCAGGGAGGCATTCTTGATCAGTGCCCCGGGTAAGAGTCCCGCCTCGCAAAGGATCTGAAACCCGTTACAGATGCCAAGGACCAACCCACCCTTTCCCGCAAACTCAATGACCCCTTGCATGACTGGAGAGAAACGGGCCATGGCCCCAGGGCGCAAATAGTCCCCGTAGGAAAACCCCCCGGGTAGGACCAAACAATCCCATGATCCCTTGAGTTTATCCTTGTGCCAGATAAACTCCACCTTCTGCCCCAGCACGTCTTTCAGGCAGTAGTAGACGTCGTAGTCGTCACAGGAGCCGGGAAAGACAATCACTCCCCAACGCATGGATTTACCCTCACAGATTAATCTTGAATCTCAAACGTGCAGTCTTCAATGACCGGGTTGGACAGCAACCGCTCACACATCTCCCGAATCTGCCTTTCGGCTTCCGCTGGGGAAGGGGCATCGATGTTGAGCTCCACATATTTTCCTATTCGCACCCCCTGGACATTACCATAGCCCAGGCTGTGAAGGGCACGCTCAACAGTCTGACCCTGTGGATCCAAGACACCGTCTTTAGGGGTTACAAAGACTTTGGCGCGCACCATATGCCCAACTCCAATCCGAAAAGAAACGCGAGAGACAACTTTTTT
>JACZQL010000156.1 GCA_022545745.1 Deltaproteobacteria bacterium
TAAGGGTCGATAACTCTCCTGAAGTGTCGTTACGCACTAGCGACCCAAATGTCTGTGACCCTTACAACGTCTGGCCTAGCACAGCACGTGGCCTGGTTATTTTTGTCGTATCGGGGTTAGCCAATATCCCCTTCCCTATTTTTTTCCAGAACTGACATTTTCATTTGGTGCGAAAGCTATCAGATAACCGCTTATGCTGTCAATTGGATTGGGAAAGACATTCCCGATGCACTGGGAGGGCCCCAAGGGCACGGTTCAATCATTTGGCAGCATTGAGGTATGTGCTTGACATCCCTCAATGGGATTGGGTATTTAACGACTCTCGTGTCTAAGAATGGTCGCACGACTCCCAATTGAGTTTTCAAACTAGAAAGAGAGGATCCTACTTATGAAAATTCTTCGCTTTAACGATGACCGTATTGGCGTACTAAAAAACGGAGACCGAGTGGTGGACGTGAGCGATACCATCAAGTATCGGGCCGAAAAGGGAGCTCAAAGGGTTATAGAAGAAGTGATCGAGGGTTTCGATTCCCGGCGCCGTGAATACGAGCAAATCGTCAGCCGAGAATCCGGAACTCCTCTGAGTAACGTCAAACTCTTGGTACCCATCCCCAGGCCCAGCAAATGCCTGGCGGCCTTTTCAAACTACGCGGACAGCCCTGACCGTAAGCCAGCGACCATGTTTAACGAATACTTCCACAAGGCCCCGGAGTTGCTTGGCCCGGAGGGCACCGTTCAGCTATTGGACATTCCTCCAGTGGCCGTATTCCAACCGGAAGCCGAGCTGGCCTTTGTGATCGGGAAGCACGCAAAGAATGTAACAGAAGCGGATGCCATGAATTATATTTTCGGGTACGTACCCTTCGTGGATATCTCGGCCAGGGGTATGGTCCGGCGTACCCAGTTCGTTCCCAAGGGACAGGACACGTATGGCCCCTGCGGTCCCTGGATCACCACCAGAGATGAAGTTCCCGATCCCCATAACGTGAACGTAAAATCCTGGGTTAACGGTCAACCAAGGCAGGACTACAACACCAAGTACATGGTTCACAATCTTCCCGACCAGATCGCCTGGCTCACCAAGTATATGCAGCTTCAGCCTGGAGATGTCATCGCCACCGGGACGTACCATGTGGGTCTTGGACCCATCAACGATGGCGACGTCCTGGAAATCGAAATAGTGAACATGGGTAAGGCGCGATTTTTTATAAAGGGCCACGGGCCACGCAAGGAAACAGCATGGTTGCCAGGAAAATCCCAGCCCACCAAGCCTACGGAGGGGTCCATCCACAAGGTTTGAGCAAAGATCGCTACCTAAATAAACACAGACGAGTCTCGATCCGTAAAAAACGCCATAAACCGGCCAGACTGTCTATTGGTTTGGCTGAAGCTTGAGTAGCTTTCTGGCATTGTCCTGTAATATTAATTGCTTATCGCTATCTTTACAATCCAACGCCTCAACTTTTTCTACTCCCATCCAGTCGCCTAGGTCATAGGGATAGTCCGTCCCCACCATAAGGTGTGCGGAACCCACAATCCGCCTCAGGTAATCGAGGGTGTCTACACGGTAAACCAATGTGTCGAAGTAGAGATTTTTCAAGTAGGTATGAGGAGATGAGGATGCCGCAACTTTATGGGCACCGGATTGCACATCAAAGCCGTGGTCAAATCGGCCCAAGTGATAAGGGAAAAAGCCACCTCCATGCAGGACACAGATTTTTAGGTCGGGAAATCGATCAAACACTCCACCATAAATGAGATAACCCAGCGACAACGTTGTGTCTGCGGGATTGCCGCAAACTAGACGCAATCGCATGGCACCCATTCGCTCCGTACCCGCTACATTGTCGGGATGCATCACCACGAGGGCGTCAAGTTCTTGAGCCTTAGCCCAAAAGGGCTCAAATTCTTTCCCATGATAGTACTGACCATTGCAGTTCGTCGAGATCATAGCCCCAGAGAGTTTCAAATCCCGAATCGCGGATTCTAGCACCTTGGCCGCACGGGGTGGATCCTGCATCGGGACCGCAGCCATGGCGGTAAAACGGTCCTTTTTTTGTTCCACAAGATCCTTGAGTCCTTGGTTGTACAGGCGGCACCATGATTCCCCCTTCTCCCCATCAAGGGGATATCCAAGAGAGCCTGTGTTAGCCTCCACCGCAGCAAGGGCCACCTTTCCCTTATCCATGATCGTGAGCCGCTGATCCAACTCCAAGAGACCTGGCTCGAGGGTCTGAAGCTTCTTTCCTGCAAACGACAGTGTTACCTGCCCCCCTTCGAGGGCTGATGCCTCAACCCCTAGTGCCTTTCCATGCTTGCTAACCTCGTCCACCAACCCGGGGGGAAAATAGTGGTGATGGATATCGATGGCGCGGACTATTCCGGTTTTGGTTTGAGTTTCCATTTTCAACTCCCTTGGCAAACAACCCACTCCCGTGGGAAGGCATTGAGCGTTTCAAGGCCATCTTTTCGGACCACCAGCGTCTCACCAAACTGAAGACCCATTTTTTCATCTGGTGTAATGACATTGGGCTGGATAACAATAACCATCCGCTCACGAAAGACTACATCAGCACTCTTATGTCGCTTGCTGCTTTTGGTCTGTATGATGGGAGGATACTGGCTGGCCCCGTGGAGAAGGTCATCGTAAATATTGTAGCCGTGCCGGTGAATCACTTCGGCGACCTCTTCCACCTCCCGGGTTGAAGTCCCGTCTTTGATCACCCCAGAGATCGCGTCAAACGCCTCGACCCCAGCAGCATGGAGATCCTTCCACTCCGCTGTCGGACCCTCACCCAACGAGAAGGTTCGATGAATCTGACCGGTATAACCCCAGTATCCCCCGCTGATCTCCGTGATGAGGCAATCACCGCGTTGAAGTCGCCGATTGGAATGGTACTGTGCTGGAACCGGGAAGTGTGGGGCACGCATCGGCATGCCTGTCATGAAGTGGATTCCCGCATATCCACCGGCCTTTAAATAGACCGGCTCCAGCAACGCCGGAAGCTCATCTTCCCGAATGCCTTCTCTGAGCCCTTTTGCCAGTTCTCGCAGGGATTCGTCCGTAAGTTTAGAGGCAATGCGCAAGCGATCTATTTCAGCCTCGCTCTTGATGGTCCGAAGCATCCTGAACTTACCGCCGACATCTAAAAATTCAGCCTGGGGGAATCGCTCCCGCATCTTTAGATAATGCCGATAAGGGATACTGCCAACCAAGCCGACCTTTTTTCCGTCCAACCCTCGCTCCCTGAGTAGGTCGATCATGCTCTCACTGGTATCGGCGCCAGCCCAGCGAACATCCGGCACTACCGAAAGGACCCTTGCCATGGGCATGTGGTTATAAAGTTGCAGGAGAACCACGGGCTCCTGGTCCTTCTGGAAAAGGACGTATGATTCACGCCCCCCAGGCCAGTCCGTTAGCCAGTAGACCTCCGCAGCATACTTGCTCCCGGCAGTGTAAAACAGCAAGGCCTGAACCCCCGCCTCGTCCATTAAAGCGTGCACTTTCGCGTGGCGTTGGGCCATCTCGTCATCGGTGAATCTGGGAAATTGGGAAGGTTCACGCATGCCAGCACCTCCTTCGGGTGGACCTATGAATCCCTGTATAAGGTGGGTCCTCCGCGAATGGAAGAGATACTATGGAAAGACAGGAGACTTAGCAAGGGTCAACTGAATCGTGCGGAATATTCAAGGGCTATACCCTACACCTCTGCCGCCTTGACAACCCTCCCCTGCGGCGATAGAGTCTGCGCCTGCAGATAGGAACAATCCCTTATGGAGGTGATGTTATGAAGATACATCGATTCCCATTATTGGTTCTCATGATGGTTTGTCTACTGGCACTCGCAGTAAGCAAAACCAGTCAGGCCCAGCAAGATGTGATCGAGAAGGCCAAACAGGAAGGGGAGGTCATTATCTGGACCATGAGCTTTGACAACTCCGAAGACTTCCTGAAAGGCTTCTACAAAAAGTACCCTTATATAAAGGTGAAGATCTGGGACGGCAGGACCGAAGAGGTCGTCAATAAGACGATCACCGAGGCGAAGGCGGGAAGATTTTCCCCGGATATTTTGCTGCTCAGCAGTCGAGGGTTGCCTCGAATACATAAAGCCGGCCTGCTTCAGAAATACGATTTCCCGAAGCGTGCCAATAAGTGGCCCTATCAGCCAGATCACGGTTTCTGGAAGGTCCATACCGCCAGCGTCAGGCTACCCGCCTATAACAATAAATTAGTATCCAAGGCAGACATTCCAAAATCCTGGGATGATCTCAAGAACTCCAAGTGGCTAGGTAAAGCCGTCATTTCTTCGTCGGGTGCGGATGCCCCGCTTCTCTTTGCGGACTTATGGAAAAAGCCCAACGGGGAGTTGAACTGGGAGAAAGCCTTCAGCTTCTGGCGCGAGGTGATAAAAAACACAAAGCCAAAGGTGATCCGTGGGTTTTCGCGGGGATTCGACTCCATCGCGTCTGGTGAATTAAGCATCTTTATTTTGAGTTCCACCAATTCTGGCCTTAACTTCATAAAGAAAGGGGCCCCGGTACGCTTCGCCCCCGTGGGCAGGACCATGGGGAGCCCCTGGGCGGTCGCTATTCCCAAAACCCAGCCCCACCCCAACGCATCGAAGGTTTTCATCGATTACTTCTTCACCGACCAGGGGTTGTTGACTTATATGGATGCCGTCAACGGCATGGCTGTCGACCCTGCTGTGGCGAAGCGCGCACACGGCAATAGGACAATGAAGGAAATAGGGGTCGAGTGGTACTTGCCTTCAGACGACCTTAGAACAGGCGAGAATGTCACAAAGGCAACCAAATGGTGGACCAGTGAATTGGGCGTGAGAAGGGGGAGGAAGGGGAAAAAGAAAAAACAATAAAGCCTGAAGCTGAAACCGTTCAGGAACACTAAGCGGGAATGCAACCCGCTTGGGCTGCATCCAAGGCCCACGAGTACGCCAAAAATGGTGATCCGCCTCTCAATGAAGGAGCATGATTAATGAATGGGCTGGCTAAGGTCCTGAACTACCGAACTGCCATCCTTGTCCCGGTAGTCCTCTTCGTAGGGAGTCTGGCCGTAATCCCGCCTTTTTATCTCTTGTGGAGCAGCTTTAAACCCATCACCCTGGGAAACATATCCGACTTTAGTTTAAGTAACTTCACCTTAGATAATTACATAGACGCCTTTTCGGATCCGTCCAT
>JACZQL010000157.1 GCA_022545745.1 Deltaproteobacteria bacterium
GGACAAACGCCCAATCCATGTGTGGCCTGCAATCAAGATTTTAAATTGGGTGTCCTTTTGGATTGGGCTCGGAGTCAGGGAATCGATCGCGTTGCCACGGGGCACTACGCCCGCGTAGTCTACGATTCTTCGAGGGGATGTTATTCCCTTCTTCGCGGTCAGGACCGGAACAAGGATCAATCCTATTTTCTCTTTGGGCTTACCCAGGGACAGCTGGCACATAGTCTGTTCCCCCTGGGTGAGCTGTACAAGGAACAGGTCCGTGATCGTGCACGTGTCCTCGGGCTACCCTCGGCCGATCGACCGGAAAGTCAGGACATCTGCTTTGGGGACCATCGATCCTTGGTGGAATCCTTCGCCAGGGAAGGTGAGCTCGGCGAGGGAGAGATTACTGACCGCGCGGGGAATGTTTTAGGCACGCATCGAGGAATCCATCGGTTCACCGTCGGCCAGCGAAAGGGGTTAGGGGTCTCATCCCCTGACCCTCTCTATGTTCTGGAGATTGAGAAGACCTCAAAACGTGTCCTTGTGGGGAAGAAAGACGAGCTGGGTTGCCAGGGTCATATCGCACATTCCGTTAACTGGATTGAGCCCCCTGAAGGGGATGAATTCCTGGCCGAGGTACAGGTCCGCTACCGTTCCTCGCCTGTCCCATGCCGTATCAAGTCCCTGGGGGAGGGTAGATCTGAGGTTCAATTCACTGCTTTCTTTCCGGCCGTTAGTCCCGGGCAGGCAGCCGTCTTTTATCGAGGAGAGCAGGTGCTGGGGGGAGGGTGGATCGAGAGGGCAATCCAGGGGCCTACGGTAAGACATTAGGAATAGTCTAATGCGTGTTGCCATCACGACTCTAGGGTGCAAGGTCAATCAATACGATTCAGCGGTCATTCAAGGACGCCTGGAGGCTGATCGGCACTCTATTGTGCCATTCGAGGAAAAGGCCGATATCTATATCATCAACGCCTGTACCGTCACTGACCGTGCGGACTGGGAGGCGCGCCAGCTAATAAGGCGAGCCAAGAGATTGAGCCCCCAGGCCCGCGTTCTGGTCACTGGGTGCTATGCCCAGGTGAGCCCCCAAGAGGTGGCTCGGGTACCGGATGTGAATTTTGTGGTGGGGCTGAACCGTTTGGAGGACTTGGTCCGATTCGTTCGCGATGCCGATGGAGATCACGAGACTAAAATTTCGGTTGGCAATCCGAGGGACGAAACAGGAGTTCGTGTCCTTGCCGCTAGAGGCCTCCCCAATCACACGCGGGCTTTCCTCAAGATCGAGGAGGGCTGCAACTATTCATGCACTTACTGTATTATCCCCATTGCCCGTGGCCGGAGCCGAAGCGTTCCAGAGGAAGAGGTGTTGCGGCAGGTTCACACTCTGGCCCAAGAGGGTTTCAAGGAGCTGGTCCTAACCGGTATTCATTTGGGTGGCTATGGACATGACCTGAAGCCCAAGACCGATCTTGTTCGGCTGTTGGAGAGGATTGCAGACAGCAGACTGATACCCCGCATTCGCTTGAGCTCCTTGGATCCCCGTGAAGTGGCCTATCCGCTGCTTCGACTGTTGGCCGAGTCTGATGTCCTCTGCCCTCATCTTCATATCTGTATACAGGCAGGTGAGGATAGGATCCTCCGAAAGATGCGTAGAAACTATGATACCTCGTACTACAGGGATCTCATCTGGCGGACGAGGGACATGCTCCCCACTGCATCCCTGGGAACGGACCTGATCGTGGGCTTTCCGGGCGAGACCGGGGAGGAGTTCGAGCGCTCCATAGCATTCCTCGATTCTCTCCCCTTGACCTATTTTCACGTATTCCCATATTCGATTCGTACCGGGACTGTGGCTGCTGCGCTTCCCGATCAGGTGCCCCTTCAGATTAAGAAGGAAAGGGCCCGGAGGTTTCGAGAGCTTGGAGCCAGGAAGAAGAAGGAATTCTATCGGCAATTCATTGGCACCCAGGTTCCTGTGTTGGTGGAGCAAGCGGTGGATGAGGTTAAAGGGCTCTACAAAGGGTACAGCAGAAATTACTTGCCGGTTCTCCTACATGGCAAGCAGGTACAGGTGAACCATGAGATGGCAGTTACCCTCGAGGGACTCGAGGGTGGCCGGTTGTTGGGAAGGGCCGTGGAGTCCCCATAAACCCCGATCTGAAATATTTGCAGCAGCGAGTAGCCAAGGCGAACATCACTCGCTGCGGAGGCTTTCCACATGGATCGCGGGAAACCCCATGAAGTAAACTCTCGGTCGAGACGACCTATCTCGATCGTGGATAATACTCCACGGGGCAAATAGGCAGTAAAAGTTTGTGTTGCTATTCACTGGACCATTGGTTTTGGATCGGGGTAAACAGTGGTCAATGATTCGCGGTTACTGATTCGCCTGCAAGAAGAGTTGGGTTATGTCTTCTCAGACCCAACGCTCCTGCTACGCTGTCTTACCCATGTCTCCTATGAACGCCGGGACGGGATCGATCATAATGAGACACTGGAATTCCTGGGCGACGCGGTTTTGAACCTCGCCATCAGTGATCTCCTGATGCGGCGTTTTCCCGATAAGAAAGAGGGAGACCTTTCGAGGATGCGTGCCTCGTTGGTCAATTCCGTAATCTTGGCGGAGAAGGCCACGGGCCTGGAGCTGGGTAAGCTGCTTCGAATAGGTAAAGGGGAGGAACGCAGTGGTGGTAGGGTCAAAGAGTCCATTCTAGCAGCAGCCTTTGAGGCTGTCCTCGGAGGAATCTATTGGGACGGGGGGTATAAAGCGGCCTGCCGTGTGGTTGAGAAGCATTTTGCAACCGAAATCAAACAAGGGAAGCTAGGCCTGCAGGATTACAAGACGCGGCTTCAGGAGATTAGCCAGATGCTCCTTCATGCCCCGCCGACCTATACCCTGGTGGCAGAATCCGGTCCAAGCCATGAGAAGCGCTTTGTGACCGAAATTGCCATTGGCAAGAAGATACTAGGAAGGGGAGAAGGAAGGAGCAAGAAACAGTCCGAGCAAGAGGCAGCTAAAAGGGCATTGGAGAAGCTTAAAGGTGACGACGAAGGCAGTTCAAGTACCTAACTCCCCAGTAAAGACGCCAAAGGTTCCTCAGTCCAGGAAGCATAATGACCGTGCCACCAAGAATGAGCTATAAGAAAGCTGGTGTTGATATCTCAGCGGCGGATCGCCTGGTGGGCGCCATCCGACCCATCGCTCAAAAGACCGCACGCCCCGGTCTTTTGTCGGGAATTGGCGGATTCAGCGGGCTCTTTGATTTACAGAGTCAAAGGTTCAGGCATCCTATTTTGGTCTCGTCTACGGATGGGGTCGGGACCAAGCTCAAAATCGCTTTTATGATGGACATCCATCATACCGTAGGGATCGATTTGGTGGCCATGAGTGTCAATGATATTTTAACCCAGGGGGCAGAACCCCTCTTTTTTCTCGACTACTTTGCCACAGGCAAGCTCAAACCAAAAGTTACCCTGCAGGTGATTCGCGGAGTCGCCGAGGGATGCCGACGCGCCGGTTGTGCCCTCATTGGAGGGGAGACAGCAGAGATGCCTTCTTTTTACCCTGACGGGGAGTATGACCTAGCTGGGTTCGCCATTGGGGTAGTGGAGCGGGATCAAATCCCTAAACCGGCCTCTTGTGCCCCGGGCGACTACCTCCTCGGTCTGCCCTCTAGTGGGCTGCACAGTAATGGTTTCTCCCTGGCACGCAAGGTCCTTCTGGAGACCAAGAGAATGAAACTCAGGAAGAGGGTGGCAGAATTGGGACAGACCCTGGGTGAAGCATTACTGGAGCCTACAGTGATCTACGCCAAGGTGATCCTATCGTTGCTTCGACGTCATAGGGTCAAAGGCATTGCGCATATTACCGGCGGTGGAATACCGGGGAATCTCGCCAGGATTCTACCTGCGGGGAAAAGGGCGTGGGTTCGTCGAGGGAGTTGGACGACACCACCCATCTTTGATTTGATTCGAAAGTCGGGTGGGCTTTCCCAAAGGGAAATGGACCGCACTTTCAATAATGGTCTCGGGATGATCATGATTGTTGGGAAACGAGAACTAAGTGGGGTAGAGCAATCTCTCCGGAAATCGGGGCAAAAGTATTCTGTGATTGGGGAAATTAAAAAAGGAGCGAGGGGAGTGGCACTGGTCCCCTAAAGCCATGGCGCGGAAGATCCCTTTGGGAATACTGATCTCGGGCAACGGGAGCAACTTCCAGGCAATCATCGATGCCATTGAGAAAAAGCAACTCGATGCCGAGGTTCGTGTGGTGATCAGTAATCGCGAGGAGGCCTATGGTCTGGTACGGGCCCAGCAGCATGGTGTCCCGACCGAAATAGTCGACCATGGTAAATTCCCATCTCGGGAGGCCTTTGATCAGCACCTCATTGAACGATTCAAAGACCGACAGGTGGAGCTGGTTGTCCTGGCTGGTTTCATGCGGCTTCTCTCCGCTGATTTTGTTCACGCCTATTCTAACCGAATCATGAACATCCACCCCGCATTGCTCCCTGCATTTCCAGGACTCCATGTGCAGCGCAAGGCAGTGGAGGCCGGGGTGCGATTTTCTGGCTGTACGGTTCACTTCGTCAATGAGGAGTGTGATCAGGGCCCCATCATCATACAGGCCGTGGTTCCCGTTTTTCCCGATGATTCGGAAGAGTCCCTCAGTGCACGGATCCTTAAGGAAGAACATCGCATTTATCCAAAGGCCATCCAGCTCTACAGTGAGGGTCGGCTCCATGTAGCGGGGCAGAGGGTGTTGGTGGACGGCCTCGAAAAAGAAGAGCAGGTGATGGTTCACCCGCCGTTGAAAGGATGAACAAGGCCTGGAGGTGAATCAGCGGGCGGTTGAAGGGGACCTTAGCAGGATAGGGTCCAAATTGTTGCCCTCAATAGCCTCATAGGTGGAGTGGTCTTTGTCCTTCGCAAAAGGAGAGAAAACGTTAAAGAAGAGGCGGGAGATCAGGTCAGATAGCGAAGGAAGATCGTCGCCAGCCCCAAGAATGAGAGAAAGCCAAAGACGTCGGTGAAGGTGGTGACAACGACACCAGATCCCAGGGCTGGGTCTAGATTCAGTTGCTTCAGTGCAAGTGGAATCAGGGTCCCGGCCAGAGATGCCACAAAGAGATTGATCACCATGGCCAATGCCAGCACAAACCCGAGCATGGGGTTACCCTTCCACAGATAGGCTATGAACGCCAC
>JACZQL010000158.1 GCA_022545745.1 Deltaproteobacteria bacterium
GGAATGGCAACGCTGAATTACCGTTATCTCACGCAAAAGGGCTTTTCCAGCGTCCTAGAGGTGGCGCTCATGGAGCCGTTGGTCAACCTACGGCCTTACGTCGTCTTAAGGATGAAAAAGAGAGACGACCAGGATCCCTGGAAGGCCATGGATGCCTTGTTGGAATATGGCGACCGCGTGGGAAAACTGGTCATTGCCGTGGACGAGGACATCAACCCTCACGATCCCGTAGCGGTGACCTGGGCCATCACCCACAGGTCTCAGCCCCATAAAGATATCAAAGTGGTTCGGGACCGTCCTTTCGGTGCCACCCCCATCGGCATGGTTGTCAGCCACCCCACCAGTCGGTATGATAAATCGGAGTCCTCCCTCTTGATCGACGCTACCAGGAAGGCCGACTTCCCTCCCCTATCCCTACCCAAAAAAGAATTCATGGTTAGGGCGAGAGAGCTTTGGGACTCTTTGGGCCTACCCAAACTGGAGGTCCAGGAACCCTGGCATGGATATTTCATGGGGTTGTGGCCCGAGGAACTGGATGAAGAGGCCCGTCTGGCAGCGGCAGGTGAGGGTGAAAAGATAGGCGAGAAACTGAGGGGTACCAGGGTTGACGTGGGCGAAGGCGAAACGCTAAAGTCCATGAGGGATAAATGGGGACGAACTCATACTGGCAGGGCTGAATGACAGCCTTGATGTGGGTCTTGCAGTATCCCAAACGGCACACTAAAGTCAGAAATTCGATACAAAGATAATTTGGAGAACCATGAAACGGCAAATTGTACTCACTGTTAATGGAGAAGAACACGACATCGAAATAGAGCCCAACCGGTTGTTGCTCCAGGCCCTGCGGGAGGACATCGGGTTAACCGGTACAAAGGAAGGCTGCAGCATCGGTGTTTGCGGCGCCTGTAGCGTCACCATCGATGGCCGACTGGTCAGTTCATGTCTGACCCTTGCAGTAGGATGCCAAGGTAAAGAGATCACGACGATCGAGGGACTAGCAAAGGATGGAAAACTCCACCCCATTCAGCAGGCCTTTCTCGAATACGGAGGTTTTCAGTGCGGGATCTGTACTCCTGGGCAAATCATAGCGGCCAAGGCCCTGTTGGATAGCCAACCGAATCCCTCCGAAGAAGAGGTCAAGGAATGGATGTCGGGGAATCTTTGCCGTTGCACCGGTTACTATAAGATCCTCGAATCGGTCATGGCTGTGGTCCAAAATAAAATTAGCACGGAGCACGGAGCGCGAAAGGGTCAGGCAGCCAGGATACAGAGTCTTTACAAGAGTGATAGTTAACAACGGATTTAGGGTATAAGAAATGAGCAAGGCAGAAAAATTCTCCGTGGTGGGACAGAAGGTCAGCCGGTTTGAAGGATACGAGAGGGTCGCCGGGGAAAGCCGTTTCATCGCGGACATCGTAGTTCCAGGAATGCTGTCCGGAAAAATCCTTCGCAGTCCCTATCCCCATGCCAGGATTGTCAAGATCGATACCAGCAAGGCAGAAAAAGTGAGAGGTGTTCGAGCCGTGGTAACGGCTGAGGATACCATCAAACGGGGCTGGGGGGCGTTTTTTCCCGACCAATACCCACTCTCGGAAGGTAAATCCCGTTACGTGGGCGAAGAAGTCGCAGCCGTAGCGGCCATCGACGGGGACATCGCTGAAGAAGCCGTGGACCTGATCGACGTCGAGTGGGAGGAGCTTCCCGCGGTCTTCGACGCCGAAGAGGCCATGAAAGAAGGCGCCCCACTCATCCACGAAGATAAAGAGCGCAACATCGCCATGCAATTTGATGTGGAGCGCGGTGATATCCAACGTGCCTTTGCCGAATCGGATCTGATTGTGGAGGATACTTTCGAGAGCATGCCTCAGTGGCACTGTGCCATCGAAACCATTGGCAGCGTTGCCGATTATGATACCAGTGGGAAGTACACCGTCTACATGAACACCCAGACCGTCTTTATGGCGCGGGCTAGGATCGCGGCGGCCTTGGGAATTAGAGAGACCGATGTACGCATCATCCAGAGCGCCGTGGGGGGCGGGTTCGGCGGTAAGTCCTCCGACGATAACAATGCCATAGTTGCTGCTGTCCTCGCGCGCAAGGCCGGTAAGCCAGTCAAGATCATCAACACCCGGGAGGAGGAATTTCTGGCCGGAAGCCGCCCCAGGGTCAACATGAAGATCTGGGTCAGGATGGGTTTTAAAAAAGATGGACGGATTCGCGCCAAACACACGCGAGTCATTGCGGATAACGGCGCCTATTGTGGCAAGGCACCCGCCATCACCGGAGTCGCTGCCCTACGTCATGACACCTGTTACAAGTACTCAGATGTGAGGGCCCAGGCCTTCCTGGTCTATACCAATAAGATTCCCACCGGTGCCTTCCGTGGTTTCGGCAACCCCTCAGCCGAATGGGCCGTAGAGCAGGCCATAGACAAGGCCTGTCACGAACTGGGAATCGATCCCCTGGATCTAGCCCGTCTCAATGCCGCAGACCCCGGGTACGTTTCGCCCCATGGCAACCGTGTTCAAAGTTGTGAACTGAAACAATGCCTCGACATGACGGAAAAAATGATGGACTGGAAGAAGAAGTGGGCCAACAAAAAACCTAACATAGGCATGGGTCTGGCCTGCACGGTCCATGTGAGCGGAAAGCGCCATTTTGGTGATTACGACGGTAGCTCGGCAACGATTAAGGTCAACGAGGACGGGAAGGCCTTGATCCTGAGTGGAGAAGGCGAGGTAGGTCAGGGGGTTTTTACGGCCATGTGCCAGATCGCAGCCGAGGAACTCGGGGTTCCACTGGAAGACGTGGAGATCTCCAATGCCGATTCGGACCTTACGACCTTTTGCCTCGGCGCCTTTGCCAGCAGGCTTACCTATGTTTCAGGCAATGCGGTTAGGGATGCTGCCGGCAAGGTCAAAGAGCAACTCTTTGAGACCGCAGCCGAGATGTTGGAGGCTAGGGCAGAGGACCTGGTATGCAAAGAGGGCCGGATTTTCGTCCAAGAAGCAGAGCATAAGTCAGTGACGGTGGCCGATGCGGCCCGCGCGCGGTTATTCCGCCGTGGAGGGGCGCCTATAGTGGCGTCGGGGAGCTTCGATGCTGACTCTATGTCCCAAGATGCCAGTCGGTACGGGAATGAGTCAGGGGCATACAATTTTGGGTGCCAGGCAGCGCAGGTTGAAGTGGATCCAGATACCGGGCAGGTGAAAGTCCTCAACTATGTGGTGGCCTCGGATTGTGGTACGGTCATCAACCCCATCGGTGCCGAGGGCCAGGTGGAAGGGGCCATCGCCCAAGGTATCGGCTACGCCCTCATCGAAGGAATTCGGATGGAAGATGGACGACCTATTAACCCCAATTTTGGGGATTATCGAATTCCCTCCATGAGAGACATGCCCCCTCTTACTCATGGTTTTGCACAATCCTACGAACCCACTGGCCCGTTTGGCGCTAAGGGTCTTGGTGAATTAGGCATGGATCCCACCGCTGCGGTTATTAATAATGCCATCTTTGACGCTGTTGGGGTGCGCATCAAAAAACTCCCGATCACACCGGAAAAGATCTTTAAGGCGCTCAGGGAAAAAGAAAGTCAGAAGAAGTGACAGATGGTCAAGTTTGATTATCTAGAACCGGAAAGTTTAGCAGATGCCCTTGGCCTACTTGATCGCCATGGCGATCAGGCAAGGCTGATGGCCGGCGGGATAGGCCTACTTATTTTGATGCGTCAGCGCCTGCTCAACCCTGATTTTGTTATAAGTCTTGCCAAGATTCCCGATTTCAACCGTATCAGCTTTGACCAAAAAACTGGCCTCACCATCGGCGCTGGGGCCACCCACCGTGAAATCGAACTGACACCGGCCATTCGCCAGTTTTATCCGCTACTCTACGAGACCTTCCACAAAGTGGCCCAGCCGAGGATCCGTAACATGGGAACCCTTGGCGGAAACCTTTCTCAGGGTGACCCCATGACCGATCCAGGCGCAAGTCTAATGGCCCTTGACGCTGAGGTTACCTTGCATGGCAAAAAGGGAGCACGGAAATTACCCCTGGAGAAATTTTTCGTCGATTATTACGAGACGGTCCTTGAACCGGGGGAAATTCTCACCGAGATTCACGTGCCGCCACCCCTAGAACGGCTTTGCTGGTCTCACATCAAGTTTACTCCTCGCACAGAAGAGGACTTTGCCACGGTGGGTGTTGCCCTCGCACTACGTACACAAAACGGCCGCTGTGAGGATATCCGCGTAGCATTAAATTCTGTCGGTTCCACAATTTTCCGGGCAAAAAAAGCAGAAGAGGTGGTGCGCGGAAACCCGATCACCCATGAATTGCTGCGCGAGATGGGAAATATTGCATCGACAGAAGCGGACCCCATCGATGACCAACGCGGCTCGGCGGAGTACAAACTGGAATTAATCAAGGTCCTCGTGAGACGCGCCGGAGAACAGGCCCTCCAGCAGATCAAGAGCTGACAGGAAGCTGCTCACATTTACGTCATAACCATTTTAATCGGCGACTTTGCGAGCCTATGGGTTTGGCGATGGGTCGCTTAGGAATCAAGAACATCGGGACGCTGGTCTCCGGCGACTTGCTGAAGGGGATTTTGGATGCGGACTCCCTCCTCTGCGAGGATGGTCTGATCACTCGCATTGGTCGCGGCTTGGATGTTTCACCCGCTGATGTAGTCGTCGATGCCCAGAGAACCACTGTTATTCCGGGCCTCATCGATTCCCATTGTCACGTGGTCTTGGGCGATTACACTCCACGCCAGAAGACCGTTGGCTTCCTAGATTCCTACGTTCACGGCGGTATCACCAGCGTTATCTCGGCAGGGGAGATCCATGCTCCCGGAAGGCCCAAGGATGCCTCCGGGCTGAAGGCCCTGGCAGTTGCCGCACGCTCCTGTTTTCTCAATTTCCAGCCCACCGGAATGAAAGTTCACGCAGGTGCGATTGTGATCGAGCCGACCCTCTCGGAGAAGGATTTCGCGGAGGTGGCCGAACAAGGCGTATGGCTGGCTAAATACGGTTTTGGCTCCTTCCGCGATCCCTATGATGGCGAACCACAGATCCGCTGGGCACAAAAACATGGCATAAGAGTGATGTGCCATTGTGGAGGTGCATCCATACCAGGGTCAAAGCCAATCACTGCGGAGCACCTGCTAAAGCTCAGGCCAAATGTCTGTG